>JAKSQR010000041.1 GCA_024404065.1 Clostridia bacterium
TGTTTGTGTTATAATTCCTGCCGTTAATGACTGAAAGAAAGTGAAATAAATGAAGGAAAATAATTTTACAACAGGGCGTATTTTAATGCCCCTTATGAAATTTGCACTGCCTGTGCTTTTTGCATTTTTCCTGCAGTCAATGTACGGCGCAGTTGACCTTATGGTAGTAGGCAAATTTGCTGCACCCACAGAGCAGTCTGCAGTAGCAACAGGCTCACAGATACTTGTTACAATTACAAATGTTATTGTGAATTTTGCAATGGGTGTTACCATTTACTTAGGTCATCTTATAGGTGAGGGTAACAGTCATAAGGGCGGCAAGGTTATAGGTACGGGTATTATTCTTTTTGGCGGAATTTCCGTTGCGCTTACCGCACTTGTGCCCATTTTTTCTCCACAGCTTTGCAGATGGATGAATGCCCCTGCAGATGCCTTTGCAAGCACAGTAGATTATGTAAAAATTTGCGGTCTTGGTATAATTGTTATAACCGCTTATAATCTTATCGGCAGTATTTTCAGGGGAATAGGTGACTCAAAAACTCCCCTTATGACCGTTGCAATCGCCTGCGTTTTCAATATTGTGGGCGATATAGTACTTGTTAAGAATTTCGGTCTTGGTGCAAGGGGTGCAGCCTACGCAACAGTAGGTGCGCAGTTTATAAGCGTTGTAATCTCATTTATCGTAATTGCAAAAAGGGATTTACCCTTTGAGTTTGGCAGAAAGTATATAAAAGCTGATAAAACCTCTATGCGCAAAATAGTTGCCTTCGGTCTTCCTATGGCACTTCAGGATTTGCTTGTAGGCTTATCTTTTGTGGTTATACTTGCAGTTGCAAATAAATTTGGCGCTCAGGTTTCAGCTGCTGTCGGTGTAGCAGAAAAGGTATGCGCATTTATTATGCTTCTGCCTATTTCACTTATGCAGGCAATCAGTGCCTTTGTTGCACAAAACTATGGTGCAGGCAAGTATGACAGGGCAATAAAGGCCTTCCGTTACGCTGTGGAGGCTTCCATAGCTTTTGGTGTGGTTATGTTTTTATTTGCCTATTTCAAAGGCGATCTGCTTGCCGTTATTTTCAGCAAGGATTCAACCGTTGTAAATTATGCCTTCCATTACCTTAAGGCTTATGCAATAGATTGCCTTTTCACCTGCTTCCTTTTCTGCTATATCGGATTTTTCAACGGAATTGGCAAAACTGCTTTTGTAAGCGTGCAGGGTGTTTTAGGCGCTTTTGCAATAAGAGTGCCTGTGTGCATTTTTATGAGTAAATGGGACGTATTTGCAGATAATGTTATCTACCGCATTTTCCATATAGGCTTAAGTATTCCCTGCTCCACAATTTTTCAGATTATCTTATGTACAGTCTGCTTTGTAATTGTGAGAAAAAAGCTGTTAAGCAGAGAAAATGAAAAGCTTCAGGAAAAGAATAATTGAGTATTTTCAAGGCTCCCTCAGGGGAGCTTTTTTGCTTTATAACGGCATAATTCCAAAACTACAAAGTACAATAAAGCGTACTGTAATACGCCGTGAATTTGACAATAATAAAAAAAGTGTTATAATATACAGTACTTTATAATAGGTTTTTAGCATTACGGAGGCAAACTCAAATGGATTTCACAGGCAAAAAGGTACTTGTTGTAGGCCTTGCACGCAGTGGTATGGCAGCTATTAAGGTGCTTAAATCACTTGGTGCAGAAGTTACACTTTCAGAGAGCAAAAAGAAAGAAGATATTAAGGATGCTTCAATCCTTGAGGATATGGGCGTTACAATTACAGACCAGAGCCCTGAGGTATTTGAGGGCGATTACGACCTTTGCGTAAAGAACCCCGGTGTACCCTACAGAAGCCCTGCAATGGCACGCCTTGCAGAGAGAAATATCCCCGTAATTACCGAGATAGAGCTTGCCTATCAGGTGAGTAAGCCTCAGCACTATGTTGCAATTACAGGCACAAATGGTAAAACTACAACCACCACTCTCACTTATGAGATTCTCAATAAAGCCTTCCCCGGCAAAGCACATCTTTGCGGTAACATAGGCATTCCCCTTTGTGAAATGGTTATGAAATATAACCTTATGGAGGAGGAAGGTCACTATATCGCACTTGAAATAAGCAACTTCCAGCTTGTTAATATTGATAAGTTTGAGCCCGATGTAGCTACAATTATCAACCTTACCCCCGACCACGTAGATTTTATGGGCGGCCTTGATAATTACTACAAATCAAAAACTGAAGTTTACAGAAATATGAAGGGTGACGAAACCTTCATCCTTAATGCAGATGACCCCGTACTTGCAGAGTATGTTGCAAAGTACCCCGTAGGCTGTGTAAGCCAGTCCTTCAGCCTTGATAATACCGATGCTGATAACTACATCAGTGATGGTTATATGTGGGTTAAGGGCGAAAAGGTACTTCCCCTTGACGCAGTAAAGCTTGTAGGTAAGCACAACCTTCAGAATGTAATTATTGCCATCTCCGCAGCAAAGGCACTTGGCATTTCAAATGAGATTATTACTGAGGCAGTTTCAGAGTTTACAGGTGTTGAGCATCGTATTGAGTTTACCCGTGAGCTTAACGGAGTAAAGTACTATAACGATTCAAAGGGCACCAATACAGACGCAACAATCACTGCTCTCAAGAGCTTTGACAAGGGCGTTATCCTGCTTGTGGGCGGCTTTGAAAAGGGTCTTTCCATGGACGAAATGAAAAAGTACCTTACACCTGTAAAAAAGGTTATCGGCTACGGCTTCTGCGGACCAAGGCTTGTAAAGGACCTTGTAGGTGATGACGGCATAGTAGTAGAGAATCTTGAGCAGGCAGTAAATGAGGCAGTTAAGATTGCAGAGCCCGGCGATACAGTACTTCTCTCACCCACCACCAGCTCATTTGACCAGTACACCTGCTTTGAAGAGCGTGGTGAGCATTTCAAAAAGATTGTTAATTCTCTGTGATAAGCAGATTATTATAAATTCTCAAATCAGTACACAGTTGTACTTTTAATTAGGAGGAAAATATGGATAAGATAATTTCACTTATCGTGTCAATTCTCACAGCATTCCTCAACGTAATCCAGACTCTTCTGGGTTTAGGAGGATCTATCTCAATCAAACCCCCTGAAACAGATAAGAAACCCACACAGTGGCCCGTAAGCGCTGTAACTGTAATCGCAAAGGGTTACGGCTATCAGGCAGACGGCACATATCACAATGGTATTGATATCGTTCTTAAGGAAGGCGAAACCGAAGGTCAGCTTTTCTGCGCTATCGGTGACGGTAAAGTTATTGAAGTAAAGAACGGCGATACAAGTGGCACAGGCTATGGTAACTACGTTATAGTTGAGCATAGCGACGAGAAGTACATTTCACTTTACTCACAGGCTCAGGAAATTACCGTAAAGCAGGGCGAACTTGTTGATAAGGGTCAGACCCTTGGTAAAATCGGTAAGTCAGGTGACGCAACCACTGCACACCTTCACCTTGGTGCATACAGCACAGATAATAAGGGTCACTACACAGAAATCAGCCCCCTTACAATAGTTGATAACCCCTATCCACAGCCCACAGAGCCCAAGCCCACAGATCCTACACCCAGCAATCCCACAAATCCCACAGATCCAACACCTTCAGTTACAATTCCTGTAACTTATGAATATCCTTATAAAGTTCCTACCACTCAGGTTAAGGTTCCTGATGGCGGCTTCAAGGGTACATTCACCTTCACAACCTATGGTTGGGGTCATGGCGTTGGTATGAGCCAGGAAGGTGCTATTGCTATGGCTAAGGATGGCAAGAGCTTTAAGGAAATTCTTTTACATTACTATCCCGGTACTGAAATTTCAGTAGATTCAAGCACTCCCGCAACAGTTACAAAGAACGGTAATAATGTTCCCATACTTGAGTACTTATGTAAGACCGTTATGCAGGAAATCGGTGACGGCGCTCCCATGGAGGCACTCAAGGCACAGGCAGTAGCAGCTTACACCTATGGTAAGAAGTACGGTTACGGTAGCGGTCAGGCTTATAACAGCAGCTTCAAGTATTCCGGCACAAATGTTGAAAAGGCTTGTATGGCAGTGCTTGGTATGACTGCAGCTACAGATACTCCCAAGGCAATGTATGTTACCTATAAGGGCGAAACTGCTGAAACCTTCTACTTTGATTCAGCAGCAGGCAAAACCACATCCTGCAAGGCTGCCTGGGGCGGCGACGAGCCTGATTACCTTAAGGGCGGCGTAACAAGCCCTGAGGATATCAATAAGGTTAAGTACACAAAGACTATATCCGCACAGGATATGTATAATCTTATTATGAAGTATGACAGCAAGGCTTGCCTTTCAGAGAACCCTGCTGAGTGGATTTTCATCCTCAGCCAGGACGCATCAGTAGATGCAAACACAGGCTATGTTTATGAGGTTCAGCTTGGCAGCGTTAAGCTTTCAGGTCTTAACTTCAGAGAGCAGCTTATGGGTAACGGAAATCTCAGATCTCACTGCTTCACAGTTACTTACGACCCCAACGGCACAGTAGCATAATTTCAAGGCTCCGCTTCGGCGGAGCTTTTTGCACTTAAATAGGAATTATATAAATAAATGCTTGACTTTTATAATATTTATAGTATAATGCGTATGTAAGTTAATAAAGTGTGATGAAAGGAGTGGCCAAGGCCGCTTCTTTTGTTTTTGTCAGAAAGGAGTGTTACTATGGCAAAAGGTAAGGGCGGCAATGTTGTAAATGCTGTCTGGGAGCTTGCAGAGCCAATCGCCAAGGAGCTTGGCCTTGAAATCTGGGATGTCCGTTTCCTCAAGGAGGGCGCAGACTGGATACTCAGAATTTTTATTGATAAAGAAGAGGGCATTGATATTGAGGATTGTGTTAATATGACACACGCAATAGATAAGCCTCTTGATGAGCTTGATCCTATTGACCAGAGCTATAGCCTTGAGGTCAGCTCACCCGGTGTAGAGAGGGATTTAACAAGACCAGAGCATTTTGAAAAGTACAAGGGCGCAAACATCAAGGTTAAGCTTATAAGACCTGTTGATGGTCAGCGTGAATTTAACGGCGTGCTTGAGGATTGTGACGGTAAGTTATTTGTACTTCGCCTTGAAAACGGCGGTGCAATGGAAATAGATAAAAAAGAAACATCATACATTAAATTAGACGACTTTGATATGTAAGAAAGGATGACATGGAAAAATGAAAAACAGTGCATTTTTTGAGGCAGCCCAGGCAATAGCTGAAGAGAAGGGCGTACCCGTAGAGGCAATTTATGACGCAATTGCAAAGTCAATTGTTACATCAGTCAGAAGAGATTATGGAGACAGAGAAGATATCGTTTTCTGTGAAATCAAACCCGAAAAGAACATTCTTCGTACCTACGTTGCAAAGCAGGTAGTTGAAGAGGTTGAGGACCCCGTTGCAGAGATTACTCTTGAAGAGGCTCTCAAGTATAAAAAGAGAATTAAAATCGGCGACACCCTTGAGATTGAAATCCCCACAAAGGAAGTTAGCCGTATAGCAGCAGTTAAAGGTAAGCACCTCCTTCGCCAGAATATCGGCGATGCAGAGCAGGAGCGCAAGAGAATTGAGCTTCAGGATAAGAATCAGGAGCTTGCAACTGCAAAGGTTATCAGAGTTGACAGAGATACAAAGGATGCTCTTATTGAAATCGGCAAGGTTGTTGAAAGACTTCCCAGAACAGAGCAGATTCCTACCGATAACTTTGAAGAGGGCGACTACATCAAGGTTTATATTGCAGATATCCGTGAGGGTAACAAGGGCCCCAAGGCTATGGTTTCCAGAACTCACGCAGATTTCATTAAGAGACTCCTTGAGCTTGAGGTTCCCGAAATCGTTGATGGTACAGTAGAGATTAAGTCAATTGCCCGTGAGGCAGGCTCAAGAAGCAAGGTTGCAGTTTACTCTGCAGACCCCAATGTTGACCCCGTAGGTGCATGTATCGGTCAGAAGGGTGCAAGAGTTAACAGCATAGTTGACACCCTCGGCGGTGAAAAGCTTGATGTTGTTAAGTATGATGATGACCCCGCTGTATTTGTAGCAGCAGCACTTGCTCCTGCAGATGTTGTATCTGTTGAAATTCTTGATATGGACGAAAAGAAATGTCAGGCAACAGTACCCAACAGTCAGCTTTCACTTGCAATCGGCAATAAGGGTCAGAATGCCCGCCTTGCTGCAAGGCTTACAAGCTGGAGCATAGATATCAAACCGGAGTTTGAAGAGCCGGTAATAAATTTTGACGACTGATTATTTTAGGAGATAACACAATGCCTACACATCGTAGTATTCCAATGAGAAAATGCACAGGCTGTAATGAAATGAAGCCCAAAAAAGAGCTTATAAGGGTGGTAAGAAGTGCTGAAGGCGAAGTTTCACTTGACCTTACCGGTAAAAAATCCGGCAGAGGTGCTTATGTATGCCACGATATAAACTGCCTTGTAAAAGCCAGAAAGGCTAAAAGGTTTGAGAGGGCTTTTGCCTGTGAAATACCCGATGAGGTTTACGAAAAAATGGAGGAAGAGCTTCAGAATGGATAACCCGAAATTGCTTTCACTCCTTGGTATGGCACGCAGAGCAGGCAAGCTGTGCTGCGGTCATGATGGTGCTGTAGGTGCTATCCGTAAAAAGAGTGCAAAGCTCTGCATTCTTAGCAGTGATTCATCTGAGAGGCTGAGGAAGGAAATCAGCCGTGAGGCTGCCTATGAGGGCAGAGATATTCCTGTAGTTACAATGGAGGCTGATATGCAGCTTTTAGGTCACGCCACAGGTCTTAAATCCGCAGTAATCACAGTTAATGATGAAGGCTTTGCAAATGCAATGCTTAAGCTTGTAAACACAGAGAAGGAGGTTAACGCATGACTATAAAATACAAGATTTCAGAACTTGCAAAAGATTTTGACATAAAGCCAAATGACGTTATAGATATTATTCAGGCAAAGTTTGATGTTAAAAAAGCACGTACTGCCAATATGGAAGAGGAAGAGCTTAACATCGTACTTGAAAAGCTTACAAAGGACCATGAGGTAGATTCACTTGATGCTTATTTTGAAATGACCTCAGGTGGTAAGAAGGAAGAGGTAAAGGCAGAGGAGAAGCCTGCTGAAAAGCCCGCCGAAAAGAAGGAAGAAAAGAAAGAGGAAAAAGCAGCAGAAAAGCCTGCTGAGAAGCCTCAGGAAAAGAAAACTGAGGAAAAGAAGCCTCAGGAGAAGAAGGCTGAAAAGAAGCCTGAGGATAAAAAGCCTGCCGAAAAGAAGGCAGAGAAGCCCGCTGAAAAGGCAGAGAAAAAGCCTGAGAATAAGCCTCAGGAAAAGAAGGCAGAGGATAAGAAGCCTCAGAATGAGCAGAAAAAGCCCAAGATGCCTCAGATGCCTCAGAATAAACCCCAGCAGAAAGAAAAGAATAAAGAAAACAAACCCATGCAGCACAGAACAAAGGGCGAGCAGACTACAGTTGACCTTCGTGCCAATAACGTTGACCTTGAAAAGTACAACGAAAAGTACGAAAACATTGCACCTGCAAGCTCCAAGAATGCTATTGAGCGTGGCGTTTCAAAGCAGAAGATAAATCAGAAGAGCAAGCAGTACAATAAGAAGGGCGCAAGCGGTAAAAAGAAAGAAACCGAAAAAGAGCGTCTTGCAAGAATTGCTGCTGAAAGAGCAAAGAAGCCTCAGCTTCAGCTTAAAATACCCGATGAAATCACTGTTGGTGAGCTTGCATCTATGCTCAGAATGACCGCTGCCGAGGTTATAAAGAAGCTCTTTATGCTCGGTCAGATGGCTACTATCAACGATATGCTGGATTATGATACAGCTGCTATCGTTGCTGAGGAATTAGGCGCAAAGGTTGAGAAGCTTGTTGTAGTTGCTATTGAGGACAGAATTATTGACGATAGCGAAGATGACGAAGCAGACCTTGAAAGAAGAGACCCCGTTGTTGTAGTTATGGGTCACGTTGACCATGGTAAGACATCAATTCTTGATGCTATCCGTAACACAGCTGTTACTGCAACTGAAGCAGGCGGTATTACTCAGCACATCGGTGCTCACAGAGTATCCATCAACGGCTCAGATATTACATTCCTTGATACTCCCGGCCATGCAGCCTTCACATCCATGAGATTAAGAGGCGCTATGGCTACTGATATTGCAATTCTTGTAGTTGCTGCAGATGATGGTATTATGCCCCAGACAATTGAGGCTATCAGCCACGCAAAGGCAGCAGGCGTTCAGATTATTGTTGCTATCAATAAGATGGATAAGCCCGAAGCTAACCCCGACAGAGTTCTTCAGCAGCTCACTGAGTATGAGCTTGTTCCCGAAGAGTGGGGCGGCGATACAATCTGCGTTCCCGTTTCTGCTAAAACAAAGATGGGTATTGATTCACTTCTTGAGTCCATCCTTCTTGTTGCTGAAATGCAGGAGCTTAAGGCTAACCCCAACCGCTCAGCTAAGGGCGTTGTTATTGAGGCAAGGCTTGATAAGGGCAGAGGTCCTGTTTCAACCCTCCTTGTTCAGAATGGTACACTTAAATCAGGCGACATCATCGTAGCAGGTACAGCCGTAGGCCGTGTACGTGTTATGACAGATGATAAGGGCCGTAAGGTTAAGGAAGCAGGCCCCTCAGTTCCTGTTGAAATTATGGGTCTTGCTGAGGTTCCTCAGGCAGGCGACAGCTTTGATGCAGTTAATGACGAGCGTCTTGCAAGAGAGCTTGTTGAGCAGAGAAAGGCTAAGGCTAAAGAGGAGCAGTTCAAGGAGTACCAGAAGGTTACACTTGAAAATCTCTTTGATTCAATTAAAGAGGGCGAGCTTAAAGAACTCAATATCATCATCAAGGCTGACGTTCAGGGTTCAGCAGAAGCAGTTAAACAGAGCCTTGTTAAGCTTTCAAATGATGAGGTTAAGGTAAGAGTTATACACGCAGGTGTTGGTGCTATCAGCGAAAGCGATGTAATGCTTGCTAATGCTTCAAATGCTATTATCGTAGGCTTTAATGTTCGTCCCGATAACGTTGCTAACGAAAACGCAGAGCGTGACGGTGTTGAGCTCAGATGCTACAGAGTTATCTACGATGCAATCAACGATGTTGAGGCTGCTATCAAGGGTATGCTTGCACCTAAGTTCCGTGATGTTGATATCGGTCAGGCTGAGGTTCGTCAGGTTGTTAAAATTTCCTCTGTTGGTAATATTGCAGGCTGCTATGTTACAACAGGTAAGGTTCTCAGAAATGCAAAGGTACGTGTAGTACGTGACGGCATTGTTGTAGCTGAGGACGAAATGGCATCACTTAAGAGATTTAAGGATGACGTTAAGGAAGTTGCCAAGGGCTTTGAATGCGGTATCGGTCTTAACAAGTTCAACGATATCAAAGAGGGCGACATATTTGAATTCTTCATTACTGAGGAATACAGAGATTAAGAGGTAAAATATGGCCGGATACAGAATAGACCGTGTGTCTGAAGATATAAAAAGAGAGCTTGCGGCTATCATCCGTGAGCTTAAAGACCCAAGAGTTCAGGGTAAAATGCTTACAGTAGTTAATGTAGATGTAAGCTCCGATGCATCTTATGCAAAGGTTTATGTAAGCGCTATGGAGGGTCTTGATACCGCAAAGGTTGCAGTAAAGGGACTTGTAAGTGCTACAGGTTACATCCGCCGTGAGGTAGGCAAGCGCCTTCACCTTCGCAAAACTCCTGAGCTTAAGTTTGTTGCCGATAATTCCATCGAAATCGGTATGGGCATTACCGGTATGTTAAATAATATGGTTATTAAAGAATTTGAGGATGATTCAGATGAGGATTGACCTTAATGAAACCGCAGAAATACTGCTGAATAACGATAATTTCCTGCTCCTGTGTCACGTATCTCCTGATGGTGACACAGTGGGTAGTGCCACTGCGCTCGCAAGGGCCCTTATGCAAAAGGGCAAAAAGGTACAGGTTAAATGCGGGGATGATTTCGGCAAGGACTTTGACTTTATGTTTGAGGGCCTTGAGTTTCCCGAATTTGAGCCTGACTGGGTTGTAGCTGTGGATGTGGCAGACCCAAGGCTTCTTGGTGATGAATACAGAGGCTTATATGGTGACGAAATTGACCTTTGCATAGATCACCACGCATCAAATGTGGACTATGCTGATATGACCTGCCTTGAGCCTGACTCCGCCTCTGCTGCAGAGATTATTTATCAGTTACTCGGCATTATGGGTGCGGAGATTACACCCGAAATAGCATCCTGCCTTTTTACAGGTGTTTCTACCGATACAGGCTGCTTCCGCTTCTCAAATACTACTGTACGCACCTTTGAGATTGCCGCAAAGCTTGCCGAAGCAGGGGCAGATACTTACAATATTATTCAGGTCTTCTTTGAAACAAAAACCAAGACCTATGCAGCACTTGAGCGACTTGCCCTTGAGGGTATGATGTTTTACTGCGACGAGAAATGTGCAATTATCACAGTTACTCAGGATATGTATGCAAAAACAGGCTCCAGTGATGCTGAGACCACAAAGCTTTCCAATCTGCCAAGGCAGGTTGAGGGCGTGCTTGTAGGTGCAGTAATGCGTGAGCTTAAGGACGGCAGCTTCAAGGTGTCATTACGCACTCATGGTGATATTGATGCCTCCGAAATCTGCAAACGTCTTGGTGGCGGCGGTCACGCAGGTGCCGCAGCCTGCACTATAAACGCAGGCAGGCAGACAGCCACAAAAATGCTGCTCAAAGAAATC
>JAKSQR010000042.1 GCA_024404065.1 Clostridia bacterium
CCCTCAAGAGTGTGATTTTCCCAGCTGCCGTAATCGTTACGGAAGGTCATTACATACCTGCCCTTATACTTTGCCACACCCGCATTGAAAACAAGCGTAGCAGCATAAGGAACATCCTTGTATGTAAGCACCGGCTTTTCAAGTTTCTTAATAACAGAAGCTGATTTTTCCATGATTTTAATTATCTCTTAACTCTGGCATTGCCTGACCATACAGACCATACCATATCTTCATCAGCAGGCTGTGCGTAGTCTGTAAGGAAGGTGGTTGCAAGTGCGCCACTTGCCCAGCCGAACTGAATCCACTTTTCGCTTTCCCAGCCCTTGATTACTGCATAAAGAAGGCCGCCAACAAAGCCGTCACCGCCACCGATTCTGTCAAGAACACGAATTTCTCTGGGCTCTACTACCTGCCACTCATCACCTGTGAGCATAATTGCGCCCCAAAGGTGAGTATTAGCATTTACTACCTGACGGAGAGTTGTGCCGAATACCTGTGCATTGGGGTACTGAGCCTTAACTCTTGTAATCATCTCTTTGAAGGATTCAATCTTTGCACCGATATCCTTACCGCCTGCTTCAGGGCCCTGAATATTAAGGCAAAGCTGGAAATCCTCTTCGTTACCTACAAGGATATCTGCTGCGCCTGCAATTTCTGAGAAGATAGCGCTGAGCTCTTCCTCTCTGCCCTTCCAGAAGGTTGCTCTGTAGTTAAGGTCAAAGCTGATAAGTGTGCCGTATTTTTTAGCTGCTCTTGCAAGCTCAAGGCAGAATTTACCTGTATCAGGTGAAAGAGCTGCAATAAGACCTGAAAGGTGAAGAACGCCTACACCTTCCTGACCAAAAATTCTTTCAATATCAAAATCTGCAAGGTTAAGGGTTCTGCCTACCTCACCTGCTCTGTCGTTTTCTACTCTGGGTCCTCTTGAGCCGCAGCCGCTGTCAGCAATATTGAACTGATGACGGTAACCCCATGGACCACCCTTTTCAACATCCTTGCCCTCAAAAGCCATACCTCTTGAGCGGAGGTCCTGCTTAATGAAAGAAGCAATCTGGCTATCCTTTACAAATGTGGTAAGCACCTTAACGGGTACACCAAGGTAGGATGAGATTGAAGCAACGTTGGTTTCTGCAGATGTTGCCTGCATTCTGAACATATTGCTGGATGCAACTGTCTGACCCTCTGCAGGGCAGATACGAACACCCATTGATGTGGGTACTACAAGACCCCATGTGTAATTATCTTTAACTTTAAGGTTCATTTTTATTTCCTCCGATTATGCGTTGTACTGTGTAGCTGCTGTGTCGCCGCCTTCGCCTGTCCAGTTAGTGTGGAAGAATTCGCCTCTTTCGTGGTCAACTCTCTCATAGGTGTGAGCACCGAAGTAGTCACGCTGTGCCTGAAGAAGGTTTGCAGGAAGTCTGTCACATCTGTAGCCATCATAGTAGCTGAGTGCAGATGTCATTGCGGGAAGAGCGATACCATTCATAACTGCGGTAGCACATACTCTTCTCCAGCCCTCCTGTGCCTTATCCATAACATCCTTGAAGTAGGGGTCAAGAAGAAGGTTTGTAAGCTCAGGATTCTTATCAAAAGCATCCTTGATTTTGCCGAGGAATACGCTTCTGATGATACAGCCGCCACGCCACATAAGTGCGATGCCGCCGTAGTTAAGATTCCAGTTATATGTCTTTGCAGCTGAACGCATAAGTGTGTAGCCCTGTGCGTAAGAAACAATCTTAGCTGCGAAAAGTGCGTTTCTGATATCCTCAATAAACTGTGCCTTGTCGCCCTCAAACTTAGGTGCGGGACCTGTGAGAATCTTTGAAGCGCCAACTCTCTCTTCCTTCATTGCTGAAAGTGAGCGGGCAAATACTGCCTCTACAACAAGGGTAAGGGGGATACCTTCATCAAGTGATGCAATACCTGTCCATTTACCGGTACCCTTCTGACCTGCTGTATCAAGAATCTTTTCAACGATGGGTGAACCATCTTCGTCTTTATATGCAAGAATATCTCTTGTAATCTCAATAAGGTAGCTGTCAAGCTCGCCCTTGTTCCACTCTGCAAATACTTCGTGCATTTCGTCTGCGCTCATGCCAAGAAGGTTCTTCATAAGCTGATATGCTTCGCAGATAAGCTCCATATCACCATACTCAATGCCGTTGTGAACCATCTTAACAAAGTGACCTGCACCGTTTTCGCCAACCCAGTCACAGCAGGGTGTGCCGTCTTCAACCTTAGCGCAGATTGCCTGAAGGATAGGCTTAACGCTCTCCCATGCCTTGGGTGAGCCGCCGGGCATCATGCTGGGGCCCTTGAGTGCGCCCTCTTCGCCGCCTGAAACACCTGTGCCGATGTAAAGGAGACCCTTGCTCTCAACATAAGCTGTTCTGCGTGCTGTATCGGGGAAGTGGCTGTTACCACCATCAATGATAATGTCGCCTTCCTCAAGAAGGGGGATAAGCTGGTCAATAATGGAATCTACTGCCTTACCTGCCTGTACCATCATCATAACCTTACGGGGCTTTGCAAGTGAATCTACAAGCTCCTCAAGTGAGTAAGTGCCTACAATGTTAAGGCCCTTTGCTCTGCCCTCTACAAACTTTGTAACCTTCTCTGTTGTTCTGTTATATACAGATACGGTAAAGCCCTTGCTTTCCATATTCATAACAAGGTTTTCACCCATAACTGCAAGGCCGATAAGGCCGATGTCTGACTTCTTCATAATCATCTATTCTCCTTTAATTTTTTTATGTTTTCAAGTACAGCGTAAGGCACTCTTAAATTGCCTGTGCCCGTGCCTATGCTGATGTGGGGCTTGATTGACCCGTGAAAATCTGAGCCACCTGAAAGTATAAGCCCTAATTCCTTTGCCATGGTCTGATATTTCTCCTGCATTTCAGGGGTGTACTCTGTGTAATACCCTTCCACGCCATCAAGACCATATTCCTTAAACTCAATAAGTGTTTTCCTCAGCTCATCATCCTCTAACTTCGTCTGGTTAAGATGAGCCATTATTGAAACACCGCCGGCACGCCTTATGAGCTTTATAATTGCCTCAGCCGTTGGATGAAATGCGTGGCTGTAAGCAGGCTTGCCGTTGCCTAAATATAAGTCAAAACCTTCTTTTACACTTGAGGTGTAGCCCTTATCTGCAAGCGCCTTTGCAAAATGGGCTCTGCCTATTACCTTGCCGCCTGCCATTTCCATAACCTCTTCAAGGGTTACATCTATGCCTAATTTCTGGAGCAATCTTGCAGTTTCTGCATTGCGCTCAAGGCGTGATAATCTGAGACCTTCAAGCATATCAACAAACTCTTCATTTTCAATATCGGGGTAAAGAGCAACAATGTGGGTGGTTGTTTTACTCTTTACGGAAAATTCAACAGCGGGGATAACCTCTATGCCGATTTTCTCCCCCTCTGCCATAGCCTCCCTTACACCATCAATTGTATCGTGGTCTGAAAGAGCTACTGCTGCAAGTCCGGCTTTTTTAGCCTCTCTTACAAGCTCCGCAGGGGTAAGAGTGCCATCTGACTGAAGAGAATGAGTATGTAAATCTACAAACCTTTCCATTCCGTTTCCTTTATCAGTTTTATTCAACTGTCCAAAGACCTAATGCAGGGTTGCTGATGTAGAAAATCTCCTCACCGTCAATGGTGTGGTAGCCATCAGTAAGCTTTGCAGGGTCGTATTTTTTGATAATTTCGTCGTAGGGGATGTAATTGAAGGCTACGCCTCTTACTTCCTCTTCAGTTACCTGCTTTGTGCAGTAGGTAATATTGAATCTGCCATCGGATGAGCCATGTATAAGGTGTGCTGCAACTGAAAGGTTATCCTTTAAGTCCTGATTATCTTCAACAAGCTGGAGCACCTTTTCTCTGCCTACATAGCCATACTTGCGTATAAGCTCATCTACGCCCATATCCTCACCAAATCTGATTACACCAGGTGCAAGGATAATAAGCTCACCTCCGTCAGCCATTGCCATACGGGTGCGGTAAACTGCCTTATTGCCAAGCCATGTGCTCTTAAACTCACGGGGGTCAAGGTATACAACAGCCTTCTTAAAGGGCTTTTCAACATGGGTAAGATTGATTGCCTGACTAAGCTTTACAGCCTCCTCAAACATATCTCTCTTTTCGCCTATGAACATACCGTGTATAAAGGTTTCGTCACCTTTATTTGTGGTAACTGTAAGCACATAAAGAAGGGGTACATCCTTCATATAATTTTCCTGAGCGTAGTCAAAAACCTTACGTACAGGGGAGAAATCCTTGCCCATAATTCTTTCCATGCCGTAAAAAGCGCCAAGCATGTGGGAGGAGTTAATCATACTGCTGCCGCCGCAGCCAACAAAAATATTCTTTGAGTAGTTTGCCATACCAACTACTTCGTGAGGTACAACCTGACCTATGGAAATAATAAGGTCATATTCGCCACTTACTATGCGCTTGTTTACCTCAACATCAATAGGGGTATTTACAAGACCCTCTGAAACCTCAGTTACAAACTCTGCAGGCACCTCACCAAGCTTTACAACATCTGTACGCCAGTTGTGTACAAGCACTCTCTCAAAGGGAACGCCCTCACCGAAAAATGCAAGGCACTCCTCCTTTGTCATAGGTACGTGTGTGCCAAGAGCTGGCATTATATCCACCTGACAGGTATCCTTGAGCATATCGTAATATACTGCTGTGATTTTGCCTGCGCCTGAGTACATTCTTGTGTAGTCAGGGGGAAGCAGGAGAACTTTTTTAAGATTTTTGCCCTTGATTGACTCAGCAAGAGCGGCTTTTAACTCTGCCTCTGAAATGTAGGGCTCACTTCTTACTATCATTCGCTCATCTTCTTTCCACATATTACGCCATTTTAACATTTACAATGTTAGCATATAAATATATATAAATCAAGAAAAACACTATATGTACTGCTAATTTCGGCAGTATGTTGATTTAGCATCTGAATTATAAGCCTTTTTATGTTATAATTACAATATGAGATTAAATTCTGATTGATTATCAGCTGAAAATGTGATAACATAAAATTAAGAATAATCATTTTTCAGCGGAGTGCTTATGAAAAGATTTGTAAGGACAAAGTTAATAATAGCTGTAATGCTCATAATTTCTATTATGATGCCTGCAGGCTACACTGCTTTTGCAGAAACAGAGCCACAGATTGTAATACCCGAAAAAAGCTATGTGGTAATGTACTATGGTGAAAGTACCGCTTTTAATCCCGACTATGAGGAGCCGTATTTTACATCATCCAACAAAAAAGTAGCCTGCGTTGACGAAAAAGGCACCATAAAGAGTATGGGTCTTGGCACCTGCGTAATTACCGCAGTTGATGGCAAAACAGGTGCAGTGCAGGATTACAGCATAAAAGTACGCCTCAGATGGTGGAGAATTTTCTCTAACCTGATTTACTACTTTAACAACATCAACTGCCCGATTTGTGCAAGACCTGATGTAAAGCCTCCCGCTCCCCCTGCAGAGACTACCACAAAAGAAAGTACTACCAAAGAAACAAGCGGCACTACTGCAGAATCAACTACTGCAAAGCCGGATTATGATACTTTTATTACCCCCGATACTGTTGCAGGTGCAAACAAAACCTTAGCAGGCACAGAGTTTGACACAGAGCCCCTTGATGAGGAAGAGGGCGGACTTGAAGGCTACATTGTAGCCCTTCCCATTAAGTCCACAGATGAAATAGTTTCATTTGATTACAATGGTAAAACCTATACTGCTGCCGACCTTACTGAGGAAGAGCAGCTTGATACCTTCCTTTTCAGCAAGTCTTTAAGTGACGGCTCACATATGTTTATGTTCCTTGAGGATACATACTCAGGCTTTGTTATGCTTATTGCCTATTATGGTGAAAACGAAACCCTTGATAAGGATAATGTTACAGCCATCAGATACAAGCTGAAGCCCGCAGAAACCACTACCGAAAGTACCACAGAAAGCACAACTGAAAGTACTACTGAGTCAACTACAGAAAGTACAACCGAAAGCACTACCGAATCAACTACCGAAAGCACAACAAAATATATCGGTCCAAGCGTTGAAAGCACTACAAAGGCTCCCTCAGCAGTCAACGAAAGCAAGCTTTCCTTCGGTGGTACAATGAATGATGTTGTTACAGGCTCTGACGGCAGAAACGGCTACTTCTACGTGTGCGGTAACGCAAGCTCCAAAAACGGAGATTTCAAAAATATGGTGCCGTCAGGCAGCTATATTCCCTTTGGATTTGTACAGCGTTATGACGAAAACGGCAATCTGCTGTGGACTAAGCTTATCACCGAAACAGGTGCATCAGTTTATATTGAAGATGTATGCGCCCTCAGAAGCGGTAACGCCGTAGTATGCGGCTACACCTGTGTAGATGAGAGAAATATTACAAAGTACACACCCTTTATTGCTGAGTTTGATACCAAGGGCAATATGCTCTGGAAAAAGTCACTCAACGGCACTGCAAATGATTTCTTCTACTGTATTTCAGCCACATCTGACGGCTTTGTTGTAGGCGGCAGAGCAGCCTCCACCGATGGAGATTTTGATGGAATTGAAAGCAGCGGAGCAGCCGTTGCTATACTTACAAGATATAAAATCAACACCAATTCACAGGGTATCAACTCCCCTGAAATTTTATGGAACAGATACCTTGCAGGCGATAAATATGCTCAGGTAAGTGATGTATCCGTTGACCAGAATAACAACGTATTTATTTCTGTTTTAACCTCTGCTACAACAGGTAACTTCTCACAGTTTACAAGCCTTATTGCAAACAATCAGGATAACGTAATTATCAAGTATAATTACAAGGGCGAAATGCAGTGGTCATACACTATTGCAACAAACTGTGCTGACTATTTTGAGACTGTAAAAGCAGATAACGAAGGCGGCTGTATTGTAGGTGGCTACTACACCTCAAACAGTGCAATATTCGGTCAGAGCATAGGCGGCACCTTGAGCAGCGTAACCTTTAAGGGTGGCGTTGACTCCATGGTAATAAAGCTTGATTCTGCTGGTAAAGAAACCTGGAAAAAGCTGATTTCAGGCACAGATGACGACTACGTTACAGATATTGTAAAGAACGGAAATTCCTATGTTATCGGCGGTTATACAGCCTCTGCAAACAGTGAATTTTTATCTAACAACGGTGGCTATGACGGCTTCATAGATGTTATTTCAGCCACAGGCAACAAGGTTGATGTTTATAACATCGGCGGCTCAGAGGATGATGGTGTAAGAGCCCTTGCTATCACAGGCTCAAGCCTGCTTGTAAGCGGTGTTTCACTCTCACAGGATATGGACTTTGAGGATATGAATATCTACGCCGACCCATCCACAAAATACTATGATTGCTTCGTTATGAAGTACGCACTCAAGTAAAAATAAAGGCATTAAAAATACCCCTATGGTACGCAAAATACCATAGGGGTTTGTCTTTTGTATGAGGAGCAGATTAAGCTTCTGTACTTTCAGCTGTGGTAGCTTCTGCTTCAGTAGTTTCGCCATCATCAGCTTCGGTTTCATCTGTTTCGTAGGGAGTTTCGCCATTATCTGTGGTAGCTTCCTCAGTAGAGGGTACATATACCATAAGGGTCAGCTTCTGTCCTCTTTCCCACTGTGTGCCGGGGTCAAGGGAGGCTCTTATAATTTCGCCCTCTGCGTGGTAGCCCTCTGAGTATTCAATAATTGCGATATCAAAGCCAAGGTTTGTAAGCTCTTCCTTAACATCATCAAGCTTTTTGCCTACAACCTCAATCATAGCAACCTTCTCCTTGCCCTTGCTTACAACAAGGTGAATGGTTGTACCCTTTTTAACCTTGATTTCGGGGTCAGGACTCTGGCTTATAATAATACCGCTTGGTACATCGTCGCTGTTGATGTACTCAACCTCAAACCTGAATTTGCTCTTGAATACGCCGTTGGACTGTACATCCTCACTGCTGCGTGAAATAAGGTTTGGTACAGCTATATATTCATCCTCTTCATTCACAATGGCTGAGGTGGATTCCTCCCTGCCTAATACCTTGTTAAGGCCTAATCTGTCACCTACGGAAGGCACTGCAAATATAACTGCCACAAAGGCAATAAGGCAAAGTAAAATGGTGATAAGAGTGGTTATGCCTATTATCTTACCTGGGCTGGTTTTCTTTGCAGGGGCTGGCTTCGGAGCCTGTACAGGAGGCTGATTTATGGGAGCCTGTGGTGGCACTGCATCCCTTCTGTACTGAACGCCCTGAGGTGGTGCAACGGGTGAAGCAGAAAGCTCTGCTCTGAGCTGCTCAACAGTTCTTGTTCTGTCCTTTGCAAGTATCTGAAGGGCATTGATAAGGGCATTTATAACGTAAGCGGGCAGCATCTCAGCAAACTTGCCGGGTACCATCAGCTTATCATTTACAATTCTTTCCCTTGATGGGATGGGGTCGCTGCCTATAAGGGTGCGATAAAGCACTGCTGCAAAGGCATAAATATCGGTCCAGGGACCCTGCTGACCTTCAAATCCGCACTGCTCAATAGCTGCATATCCCTCAAAAATCTGAGAGCTGAAGCTACTGTTGTCGTTTCTTAATTCGCCGATTGAAAAGCCGGTAATTTTAATCTTACCATCCTCACCTATCACAAGTGTGGTGGGTGAAATTCCTCTGTGAATTATGCCGTTTTTATGAAGTGTGCCAAGTGTCTGAAGGGTTGGCATAAGCAGCTGACGTGCCTTTTCCCATGTGATATAACCAGTTTTGCTCCTTAAAAGGAAATCTCTTAATGAGATGCCGTCAAAATGGTCATAAATTGCGTAGGATGTGCCAAAATCTTCAATAACTGCAGTAACATTTATAAGGGCAGAAAGGCCGTTTAACTGCACAAGCTTTGCCCATAATTCTTCAAAATTTCTTCTCAGCTCAGCAAAGGTGGATTCAGAGCCTAAAAGCACCTGAAGGTTGGGGTTTGCAGCGGTACGGCGTGTGAAGGTATCGGGGAGAAATTCCCTGATGTTAACAGCCTTTTGCTCCATTAAATCCCAGCCTATATATGTAGCGCCTTCACCATTGTGGTCAAGGAGCCTGCCTACTAAATATCTGTTGCCTATTACAGTGCGCACGGGCAGGTAGGGAAGGGGCTGAGGAGCGTCAACATGGGTGCCGCAGTAGGGGCACTTTTTCTCGTCTCCAATTTCACGCATACAGCTCATGCACAGGTTCTGAGGACTTATCATAACTATTCATTACTCCTTTAAAAGAGAACAAAATTTCCTATTATTTATTTGATTTTATCAAAGGTTAATTGCTATGTCAACGATTGCTCCGTAAATTAAGAATTTTTAGTAATTTTTATCAATAATCTGCCTACATTTTTGTAATGTAAAATGATTGTAAAGCTATTGCATAGTAATTATAGTACTGTTATAATATATTATGTATAATCAGCGGATTATCGCATTCCACAGGAGGATGAAAGAGAAATATGGCTAAAAATACAGACCTTCCCCTTTATCTTTTCCACGAAGGAACAAACGCAAAGGCTTATGAGTATTTAGGCTCTCACCCCGATGGTGACAGTGTAGTATTCAGAGTATGGGCACCCAATGCTCAGCGTGTTTGCGTAGCAGGTGATTTCAACGGTTGGAATCCTGACTGCGACCCTATGGAAAAAATCAGTGATGGCGTATGGGAATGCAGAGTAAAAGGCGTAAAGAAATACGACGCTTATAAATACTCCATTACAGCCCAGGATGGCCGCACTTTTTATAAGGCAGACCCCTATGCATTCCATGCAGAAACAAGACCGGGCACTGCTTCAAAATATTACGACTCCTTAGATTTTGAATGGACCGATTCAAAATGGCTTAAAAAGAGAAAAAGCAGCAGTATCTACTCATCACCCGTTAATATTTATGAGGTGCATGCAGGCTCATGGCAGACCTACGATGATGGCAACAACCTGCCCTACCGTGAGCTTGCTGACAGGCTTATACCTTACGTGGTTGAGATGGGCTACACTCACATTGAGCTGCTGCCCATTATGGAGCACCCCTTTGATGGCTCATGGGGCTATCAGGTAACAGGCTATTTTGCTCCTACCTCCCGCTATGGTACACCTGAGGATTTTGCTTACTTTGTAGATGCCGCTCATAAGGCAGGCATAGGCGTTATTCTGGACTGGGTACCTGCCCACTTCCCCAAGGATGCTTTTGGTCTTTATGAATTTGACGGCACTCCCACTTATGAGTATAAGGACCCCCGCAAGGGCGAGCATTATCAGTGGGGCACAAGAGTATTTGATTACGGCAAAAATGAGGTTCAGAGCTTCCTTGTTTCAAGCGCAATGTTCTGGATTGAAAAATATCATATAGATGGTCTCAGAGTTGATGCAGTTGCCTCCATGCTCTACCTTGACTATGGCAGAGAAGATGGTCAGTGGCTCCCCAACTCCTACGGTGGCAGAGAAAACCTTGAGGCTGTTGCATTCATAAGAAAGCTGAACGAATCCATATTCCGTGAGTACGGTGACGTGCTTGTGGTTGCTGAGGAAAGCACCTCCTGGCCTATGGTTTCAAAGCCTACCTGTGATGGTGGCTTAGGCTTCAACTTCAAGTGGAATATGGGCTGGATGAATGACTGCCTCAGATATTTTGCACTTGA
>JAKSQR010000043.1 GCA_024404065.1 Clostridia bacterium
AAGCTGTCATCCATAAGCAGATAGTGTGGTGCGGTTTCGCAGGTAACATCTACGCCCTCTGCCTTTGCTTTGCGGATAATCTCCACACTCTCTTTGCAGGAGATGTGGCATACATGGTAGCCGCAGCCTGTTTCCTTTGCAAGCTTTACATCCCTTGCTATGGGGCCCCATTCACTTTCACTGCAGATGCCTTTGTGACCGTGAGCCTTTGCATACTCACCATCATGAATGTAGCCGCCCTTAAGCAGTGAATTATCCTCACAATGGGCTACTATAAGCCTGCCAAGTGACTTTGCTTTAAGCATAGCCTGACGCATCATCTCTTCACTCTGCACTCCCCTGCCATCATCTGAGAAGGCGATGCACTTATGTGCCATAGAGTCCATATCAGAGAGAGCCTCACCCTTCTGACCTACTGTAATAGCAGCGTAGGGGTAAACATTTATAACGGAGTCTATATCTATAATTGAGCGCTGAAGCTCAAGAGCACTGCGGCAATCGGGCACAGGGTTAAGGTTTGGCATGGTGCATACTGCTGTGTAGCCGCCCCTTGCCGCTGCCTTTGAGCCTGTAGCAATAGTCTCTTTATAAGAAAAACCCGGCTCTCTGAAATGAACGTGTACATCACAGAAACCGGGAAAAATAATATATTCAGGATTGTTAAATGAGAAAAAGGAGCCGTCAACAGAGAGTCTCTTAGCGAAGGCGGACTCTGTAGCAACTGAATAAGCATTCTGATGAATTTTTGCGAAAATGTCTTTCATGATTGCATACCTCCTGATATAAAAATAGCCTGCCCATACGGCAGGTTACAGCAAAACAAGGCACAATTTATGCCTTAAGTATTAAACTATATGACCTTGCCGATATCACAGTATCGAATTAAAGGATTTTTACTGTTTTATATTCTATCACTCTGCCATAACATTGTCAATAAAATATAGAATTTAATAAGATAAAAATATGTAAATATATTATATAGTTTTTTGTGTAAATTGATAAAAAGATATTTTTAGAAAAACTGCAGCAAAAAGCTCCCCCTGAAACAGAGGGAGCAATATTTATTAAAGACCTGTTTTCTCTGCAATATACTTTCTTGCTATGCAAGCGTACTCGTAGGGGTTAGCCTTTGCAGGATCCTGCTCAGCTTCAACAACAACCCAGCCTTCATAATCGTTTTCAGCAAGGATGTCAAATACAGGTGTAAAGTCAAAGTCACCGTCACCGGGAACTGTGAATGAGCCAGCTCTTACGCAGTCAAGGAAGCTCCAGCCCTTCTCTTTGCCTTCAGCAATAACATCAAGACGGGTGCTCTTAAGGTGAACGTGCTTAATTCTCTTTGCATACTTTTTGAGTACGCCGATAGCATCCTCACCGCTGAATGCAAGGTGACCTGTATCGTAAAGAAGGTAAACAAGGTCAGGGTCAGTGATTTCCATAAGCTTATCAATTTCAGCCTCAGTCTGAACGCCTGTGCCCATGTGATGATGTACTGTGAAGTACATACCCTTTTCCTTTGCAAGGCGACCCATTTCGTTAAAGCCCTTGCGGATAAGCTCCCACTGCTCGTCAGTATAAACGGGCTTATCACCAAAGATTGACTTATCTGTACCCTGAATGGAGTTACCCTGCTCAGATGCACCAATTACTCTTGCGCCAAGGTCATAGAGGAAATCTCTGTGCTTAATGAATGCAGCGATAGTTGCATCATAGCCCTCTGAAAGAAGGAGTGATGAGAACCATGCGTTACAAATCTGAAGACCTCTTACATCAAGCTTATGCTTAAGAGTTTCAACATCCTTGGGATATTTGTTACCGATTTCGCTGCCCTTGAAGCCTGAGAGTGCCATTTCACTTACGCACTGCTCAAAGGTGTTTTCTGCACCAAGGTCGGGAAGGTCGTCATTTGTCCATGCTATAGGAGCTATAGCAAGCTTTACTTTGTTTTTATCAAGCATTTTTGTTTCCTCCAAGATTAATATTCTCTGGCCTTTTTAATTTCGGCCTGCATTGCTTCATAAGCTGCCTTAACGGTAGCGCTCTCACTAACCTCAGCAACACCTACACGCCACCATGCGTCGTAGCCATCACTCATGGTCTTGTGGCCTACTTTAATATCAAAGAGGCAAGGTACTGTCTGCTTAAAGGAATCCTCAAGAGCAGCCTTAAGCTCTTCAACTGTTGTTACTGTGTAAGCCTTACAGCCGTAGCCCTCTGCAATCTTTGCAAAGTCTACCATTACAAGGTCGCCATCAAGCATACCTGTTTTTTCGTTACGTGCGCAGAATCTTGTACCAAAGGTATCTGTACCCTGATTATTCTGAAGGTTTTCAATACAGCCCCAACCCTGATTATCAAATAACATAAGGTTGATTTTTGCATTTTCCTGACGGGCTGTGTAAAGCTCTGAGTGGAGCATAAGGAAGGAGCCGTCACCAAGCATTGTGTAAACTTCTCTTTCGGGCTCAGCAAGCTTAACGCCTAATGCACCGCAAACCTCATAACCCATGCAGGAGTAACCATACTCAACGTGGTATGAGCCGGGTGTGCTGCTTCTCCATAATCTCTGAAGGCAGCCGGGAAGTGAACCTGCGGAGCCTACTACGATAGCATCCTTTGCAATAGCCTTGTTGATTTCACCAAGAACTCTTGTCTGTGAAAGTACATCGGGAAGGTCAACGCTGTAATTACGGTCAACCTCTTTATCGTAGGAAGCCTTAACCTCTGCAATAGCATTACCCCACTGTGAGGTGTAGCCATCAAGAGAAGCCATAATGGCATTAAGTGTAACCTTAGCATCTGCTATAACTGATGTAGCATCCATCTTGAAAGCATCAAATGAGCAAACGTTGATGGAGAGCATCTTAACATCAGGATTCTGGAAGCCCCACTTTGAAGCTGTGGTAAAGTCGGTAAGTCTTGAGCCTACGGAAATTACAAGGTCTGCCTGCTTTGCAAGTGCATTTGCTGCAGCACCGCCTGTAACGCCTATACCACCAAGGTTAAGAGGCTTATCCCAGGGGATGTTGCCCTTACCAGCCTGTGTTTCGCCGATGGGGATGTTATATTTCTCTGCAAACTTATAAGCTTCTTCCCATGCTTCTGAGTAGGTAACACCGCCACCTACAATAAGAAGAGGCTTCTTAGCGTCTTTAATCATCTGAACAGCGGCAGCAATCTCACGCTCTGTGGGAAGGCGTCTGTCCATATACCATACTCTCTTCTGAAGGAAGTAATCGGGGTAATCATAAGCTTCACCCTCTGTATCCTGAGGCATTGCAAGGCAAACTGCGCCTGTATCTGCAGGGTCAGTAAGTACACGCATTGCATTGATAGCAGCAGTCATAAGCTGCTCGGGGCGAACGATACGATCCCAATATTTACAAACTGCTTTGAAAGCATCATTTGATGTGATTGAATAATTGTTGTAATGCTCAACCTGCTGAAGAACGGGGTCGGGCTGACGGCAAGCAAAGGTATCACCGGGAAGTACAAGCAGAGGAATTCTGTTTGCAGATGCAGTACCTGCTGCAGTTACCATATTCATAGCGCCGGGGCCGATTGATGATACGCAAGGTATAATTTTGCGGCGTCTGTTCTGCTTTGCAAATGCCATAGCAGCGTGAGCCATACCCTGCTCATTGTGACCCTGATAAAACTTAAGATTATGACCGCCCTGCTCAAGAGCCTGACCAACACCTACAACACAGCCGTGACCGAATATGCCGAAGATGCCATCAACGAACTTTGTTTCAACTCCATCATAACAAACATACTGATTGTCAAGGAATTTAACAAGAGCCTGAGCCATAGTTAACTTCATATTGTGGACCCTCCTTAAAGAGAATTATTTACTGATTTTCAAGGTGCAAATGCTCTTAATAACCCACATTACACCTATTATAGATATATTATCAAATAGAACAGTTAAATTCAAGGATTATTTTATCTATTTTTGTAACAAAAAAGCAGAGGATTTCTCCCCTGCTCAGAACTTAATTTACACTACAAGCATTTATATAGCCGCACTTATAAGCCTTAAAACTGCTTGTATAATTCTGTTCATATCAACCACTTTAATAAGCTGTGCAAAAACATCAACAAGCTTTGATAAATCAAACTTGCCAACCACCTTTGTAAGCGCATCAATTGCAGTAGTTATTATTGATGTAATATCCATTGAAAAAATCCTTTCGTTTATATCTTATGCTCTGTGCCATTTTACGCCCTGTGCGGTATCCTCAAGCACAATGCCCATCTCTTTAAGAAGGTCTCTGATTCTGTCAGCCTCAGCCCAGTTTTTATCCTTACGAGCCTGAGTTCTTGCCTCAATAAGTGCATCAATTTCAGCATCGGATGACTCTTCCTTACGGTTATAAACAAGACCGAGTACATCAGTAAGGGTATCAAATACCTTTGCGGCATATTCAATAGTTGCCTTGCTTGCACCCTTGCCTAAAACAGCTGTGTTAATATCCTTAACAAGGTCAAATACTGCAGCAATACCATCAGCGGTGTTAAGGTCATCATCAAGGGCAGTTTCAAACTGAGCAGTTCTCTTATCAATCATAGCCTTGATTTCGCTGTCAAGGTCGCCGTCAGCAGCATTTTTAAGCTCAAAATCAATATTGTCACGGCAGGTGTAAAGACGCTGAAGGGCGCTGATGCACTGCTCAATAATATCTACGCTGTAGTTAATGGGGCTTCTGTAGGATGAAGAAATAAGAAGGTAACGGATAGGCTCATAGCCATACTTTTCAGCAACATCACGAACGGTAAAGAAATTGTTGAGTGACTTGCTCATCTTCTGATTATCTACATTGATAAAGCCGTTGTGCATCCAGTAATTTGCAAAGGTTGTGCCTGTAAAGCATTCGCTCTGTGCAATCTCATTCTCATGGTGTGGGAAAATAAGATCAAGACCACCGCAGTGAATATCAATATTTGCACCGAGGTAGCGGAGATTCATAGCAGAGCACTCAATGTGCCAGCCAGGTCTGCCGTGACCCCAGGGTGACTCCCAATAGGGCTCGCCGGGCTTTGCACTCTTCCAGAGGGCGAAATCCATAGGATCTTTCTTAATATCCCCTACCATAATACGGGCGCCTGCCTCAAGGTCCTCAAGGGGCTGATGTGAAAGCTTGCCGTATTCGTTAAAGGTCTTTGTGCTGAAGTAAACGTCACCATCAACCTCATAGGCGTGACCTTTCTCAATAAGACCTGATACAATTTCAATAATCTTATCAATATTTTCAGTTGCCTTTGGGTGAATGGTTGCAGGGCGGTAGTTAAGGCCCTTTGCGTCTACCCAGAATTCCTCAATATACTTTTTGGAAACGGTTTCGTAATCTGTACCCTCTTCGTTTGCACGGCGGATAATTTTATCGTCAATATCAGTAAAATTCTGAACGAAGGTTACATCATAGCCCTTGTACTCAAGGTAACGGCGGAGTACATCAAAAACGCAGAGAGGTCTTGCGTTACCGATATGGATATAGTTATAAACAGTAGGGCCGCAGGCATAAATTTTTACCTTGCCCTCCTCAATGGGCTTAAACTCCTCTTTCTGCCTTGTAAGTGTATTAAAAATTTTCATTATTTATTCTCCTTTTCTACTATTTCACGAAGGGCAAGTATTTCACCCTCAAGCCTTGCAATCTCCTGCTGAACAGGGTCGGGAATATGAATCTGGTCAAGGTCCTCAGGTCTTTCACCATCAATTCTGACTACCCTGCCCGGTACACCAACAACAGTACAGTTATCAGGTATATCATTAAGCACTACCGCACCTGAAGCAATTTTAACATTGTTGCCTATTGTGATATTGCCAAGCACCTTAGCGCCTGAGCCTACCATAATGTTATTGCCGAGTGTGGGGTGACGCTTACCTGTTTCCTTACCTGTACCACCAAGGGTAACGCCCTGATAAAGTGTAACGTTATCACCTATAATTGTGGTTTCACCTATAACAACACCTGTGCCGTGGTCAATAAAGAAATTATCACCAATCTGTGCGGCAGGGTGAATTTCAATACCCGTTTTACGCACACAGCGCTGTGAAATCCAGCGGGCTAAAAAGGTGTTGCCGTGCTTATGGAAGAAGGCAGCCCTTCTGTGCATTCTTATTGCCTTTAAGCCGGGGTAAAGAAATAATATTTCAGCGTTGCTTTTTGCGGCAGGGTCCCTGCTCTTAACGCTTTCAATATCCGATTTAATACGATTAAACATATTTACTCCTATAATACAAAAACCTCCGCAGCTCATACGAACTACGGAGGCGTTAATACGCGGTTCCACTCCTGTTTATAACTCAATGGTTAAAACCTGACTTTAACGCAGTCATACGCAGAGAGATACTGTTACTTCCCCCTCTGAGCCGTCGTGCGCACTTCAGAATCTGCATTATAAGAAGCCTTACAGCACAGGGGCTCCCTCTCTGTTATAACGCCTTGAAACCTACTCTTCACGACCATTGCCTATATTGGGTGTATTGTATTATAAATTACCGACTATGTCAATAATTATTTTGTAATATCTATAAGATTTGCGCCATCAACAATATACTTGATGCCTGATATAACGGTAAGCACTGCAGTAATGCCTAAAAGGATGTTACAGCAGAGTGGGAAAAGCTGAGGCTCTGTGCCGTGTACAGCAAGGGCAATAATAATTGCTGTTGAGAATACCATCTGGCTTATTGTTTTGATTTTGCCAAGAATACCTGCAGGAATTACCACACCCTGTGCGGAGGCAACAAGCCTGAAGGATGTAACAAGAAACTCCCTTGTGAGTATAATCATAGGAATCCAGATATTGCAGATACCAAGCTCCATAAATGCTAAAAGAGCGGCAGTAGTAAGCATTTTATCTGCAAGGGGGTCGCAAAGCTTACCAAAAACTGTAACCTGATTGGTTTTGCGGGCAATGTTACCATCAAGGAAATCTGTAATGGATGCCACTAAGAAAAGCACCGCAGCAACAATAAAGTGACCCTTGAAGTTAATCACCATTGCTGCAAGGTAAAATGGCACCATAATAATACGTGCTACTGTAAGTTTATTGGGTAAATTCATGTGTAAAAAAGTCTCTTTCTTTAGTCTATATCTTTGCCGATAAGGTCATAATCGTTTATGCCAATAACCTCAACCCATACGAAATCGCCTGTATTGTACTCATGGCTGGTAGTAAATATGATTTTGCCGTCAATTTCAGGGGCATCCATATAGGTACGACCTGAGTAGCTGTCGCTGTAGCCGTCATAATCCTCTACAAGCACACGGTAGGTCTGACCGATTTTCTCCTTATTTTTAAGGTTTGTAATCTCAAGCTGGTCAGCCATAATGATTTCGCCACGGTCCTGCTTAACCTGCTCATCAACCTGCTCATCCATACTGAAAGCGGGTGTGCCCTCCTGAGGTGAGAATGTGAATACACCAAGGCGGTCAAACTCAATCTCATTTACAAACTCAGCAAGGTTTTCAAATTCCTCTTCGCCCTCACCGGGGAAGCCTACCATAAATGTGGTGCGTATAACTGCATCAGGCATAGCCTCACGGATACGGCGGATGGTATCCTTAAGATGGGCATTGTCGCCCTTTCTGTTCATTCGTTTAAGGATTTTATCATCTGCGTGCTGAAGGGGAAGGTCAATATAATGGCAGATTTTGGGCTGATTTTTCATAACCTCAAGCAGCTCATCTGTGATTTTATCGGGGTAGCAGTAAAGCATTCTAATCCACTCAATGCCATCAATTTCACAAAGCTCGTTAAGAAGCTCGGGCAGGCGTAATTTACCATATAAATCAATGCCGTAAGCGGTGGTATCCTGAGCTATAAGGATAAGCTCCTTTGTGCCTGCCATTGCAAGCTGGCGTGCCTCCTCAATAAGCATATCAAAATCAGCACTTCTGAAGTTGCCTCTGATTGAGGGAATTGCACAGTAGGTGCATCTGTTTGAGCAGCCATCAGCAATTTTAAGATATGCCCAATGCTCGGGGGTAGTAAGTAATCTTTCGCCACAAAGGGGAAGATTTTCCTTTTCGCCCATTTCAAGCACAGCGTCTGTGCCCTCAAGAGTTTTTCTGACAATATCAGCAACGTTACCATTTTCGCCAATGCCTATAACTGCGTCAACCTCAGGAATCTCCTTGAAAATTTCATCCTTGTAAACCTCGGTAAGGCAGCCTGAAACAATAATCTTTTTAATAGTGCCTTCCTTTTTAAGCTCTGCCATATCAAGGATATTTTCAATAGCTTCCTCTTTAGCTGCGTCAATAAAGCCACAGGTGTTTACTATAACTGCATCTGCACCGTCATAGCAATCTACTATCTCAAAGCCCTGTGAATCAAGGGTAGCAAGCATTCTTTCTGCGTCAACCTGATTTTTAGGGCAGCCAAGTGAAATCATACCAACTCTAATCATTATAAAAATCCTCCGTTTCGAAGCCTGTGCGTTGTAAAGCAGATTTTATATCTGACCAATTATAACCTAAACGCTGCAGGGCTGCAACAGTTTTCTTTATACCCTTCTCGTCCCCTGCATACCTTTTATACTTTGTATTGAGAAGCTCACAGACTGCGTCAACATTATCAAATTCATATTCCTGAAGGACGTTTTCGGCAGTTTCACGGTCCACACCTTTTGCAAGAAGCTCCTGCTTAATGCCACGTTTACTCATGTGCTTTGAGGAAATAAGCCTTTCGGTTAAATACTTAGCAAAACGAGTATCGTTAATATATCCATATTCCTCCAGCTTGTCAAGGGCGATATCCACATATTCAGGCACATGACCCTTAGTGACTAATTTTGTGCGGAGAGTTTTTCGGCTGTTATCACCGTAGGATAAAGCCCTGAGGCCCGAGATAAATGCATACCTCGAGCCTACATCTTTAAGGAATTCAATTTGCTTTTCGCTGTCAGTTATTTCACTGACTCTGCACCAGGGGCAGGAATACCAGTACTCAGCATCCACAGTGTATTTATACTCATCATCAATGCTGATATGCACCTTATTCATTCTGCCTGCTTTTGCTTCAATTTTCATTATTCGTCTTCGTCAACAACTATATCAAGCTTTGCACGTGCGCTTGCTTTGGTAGTGGGGATTGCAGGCTTCTCAGCTGCGGGGGTCTTTTTGCCTGCGTTACGCTTAGCTTCCTGGTCTGCCTTGATAGCTGCGTAAACCTTCTCTTCAACTTCCTTTGCAAACTCAGGGTCATTTGCAAAAAGCTCCTTAACGGAATCTCTGCCCTGACCAATCTTTCTGTCCTCATAGGAGAACCATGAGCCGCTCTTCTGAATTACGCCAAACTTAGCACCAAGGTCAACAAGCTCACCAACCTTTGAAATGCCCTTGCCGTAAAGAATATCAAACTCTGCCTCCTTGAAGGGAGGAGCAACCTTATTCTTAACAATCTTACACTTTGTACGGTTACCGATAATTTCCCCGCCTGTTACCTTGATGGACTCTGTACGGCGAACCTCAACACGCATGGTTGAGTAGAATTTAAGAGCACGACCACCTGTTGTAACCTCAGGGTTACCGTAGATAACGCCAACCTTCTCACGAAGCTGGTTAATGAAGATAATAATAGTGTTTGACTTTGCAACTGCACCTGCAATCTTTCTCATAGCCTGTGACATAAGCCTTGCGTGTGCGCCTACGTGGCTGTCACCCATTTCACCCTCAATTTCTGAACGGGGAACAAGAGCAGCAACAGAGTCAACTACGATTACATCAATAGCACCTGAGCGTACAAGTGCCTCAGCAATTTCAAGAGCCTGCTCACCATCGTCAGGCTGAGAAACAAGGAGAGAATCAATATCTACACCAAGGTTGCGTGCATAAACGGGGTCAAGGGCATGCTCTGCATCAATGAAAGCTGCCTCGCCGCCTGCCTTCTGTGCCTCAGCAATAACTGTGAGGGCAAGGGTTGTTTTACCTGATGACTCAGGACCATATACCTCTATAATACGACCTCTTGGCATACCGCCGATACCTGTGGCAACGTCAAGAGAGATGGAGCCGGTTGAAATTGCGGCTACATTAAGTGTGCTGTTTTCGCCAAGGCGCATAATTGAGCCTTTACCATAAGTCTTTTCAATCTTTTCAAGAGCTGTCTCTAATGCTTTTTGCTTATCTGACATTGTTTTTGCCTCCAAAATATTATTTCCACTATTAGATTATCACTTTGTTAATCACTTGTCAACAGATTTTGACAAATTTTTGGACAGTTTGTCCGAAATATTTTTGCTATGTAAAATTCCGCTTCATATCTCCCCCGTTTCAGACCCGTATATAATAATGTATATAATGAAATAAAAATGTAAGAAAATGAAAAAAACACTTGCAATTTTTATATAGATGTGGTAATATTCCAAATGTTAATGACTAATAAGGAGGTGCGACCCTATGGCAAAATGTGAATATTGCGGTAAGGATGTTGCATTCGGCATCAAGGTTTCCCACTCACACAGACGTTCAAACAGAACCTGGAAGCCCAACGTAAAGAGAGTTAAGGCTGTTGTAAACGGTACTCCCAAGAGAGTATATGCATGCACTCGTTGCCTTCGTTCCGGTAAGGTTACCAGAGCTGTCTGAGTAAAAGTGTATGAATCAGAGGTTGCTTAAGCGACCTCTTTTTCATTTATATGAGG
>JAKSQR010000044.1 GCA_024404065.1 Clostridia bacterium
ACCTACACAGAGGTTATAGTTTCCTTTGCAAATAACGTACATACCCCCGAAGGCGGTATGCATGAGGATGGCTTCAAGAGGGCCCTCACCTATGCACTTAATAAATACGGCAAGGATAAGGGCATACTCAAGGGTGACGATAAGGTAAGCGGCGAAGATTGCCGTGAAGGTATAACCTGCGTTATCTCAGTAAAAATTACTGAGGCACAGTTTGAGGGTCAGACTAAGGCAAAGCTTGGTAACAGTGAGGTACGTACCCTTGTAAACTCAATTGTTGCCGCTCAGCTTGAGCAGTACTTTGATGATAACCCCAATGTAGCAAAGATTATACTTGAAAAAGCACTTACAGCTAACAGAGCAAGAGAGGCTGCAAGAAAAGCCCGTGAAACAGTTCGCCGTAAGAACGGCCTTGAAAGCGGTCAGATGCCTGATAAGCTTCAGGATTGTAACGAAAGAGACCCATCCCTTTGTGAGCTCTACATCGTAGAGGGTGACTCAGCTGCAGGTTCTGCTGTTCAGGGCAGAGACTCCCGATTCCAGGCAATCCTTGCAATGTGGGGCAAAATGCTTAACGTTGAAAAAGCAAGAGTAGATAAGGTAATAGGCAACGAAAAGCTTATTCCTCTTATTAACTCCCTTGGCTGCGGTATTGGCGAAGAATTCAATATGGAAAAGCTTCGCTACCATAAGATTGTTATTATGTCCGATGCCGACGTTGACGGTGCTCACATCCGCACACTTTTACTTACATTCTTCTTCAGATATATGAGACCTCTTGTAGAGGCAGGCTATGTTTACTCAGCCGTTCCCCCTCTTTACAAGCTTTCAAGAGGTAAGGCTCAGAGAGTTGCTTACTCAGATGAAGAAAGAGATGCAATTTCAGCAGAGCTTCGTGGTGATAAGGCCGATGCAAAGGTTGACATCAGCCGTTTCAAAGGTCTTGGTGAAATGGACCCCGAAGAGCTTTGGGAAACCACAATGAACCCCGAAACACGTACATTACGCCGTATTACACTTGAAGATGGTGTTATGGCTGACCAGATATTTAACCTGCTTATGGGTGAGGAAGTTGACCCACGCCGTGAGTGGATTGAAGAAAACGCACTTAACGTAACAAATCTTGACATATAAGGAGGTGTATTGAAAATGGCTCATAACAGAGATTATAAACCTGAGGACATTATGTTCCCCGACCAGGTGATTACCACATCCAATATCGTACCTGAAATGCAGCAGGCAATGCTTGACTATGCTATGTCAGTTATTGTTGACCGTGCCTTACCCGATGTAAGAGATGGTCTTAAGCCCGTTCATCGCCGTATTCTTTACACCCTTTATGAAGACGGTCTGACAGCAGATAAGCCCTTTAAGAAGAGCGCTACCTGCGTTGGTGACGTGCTTGGTAGATATCACCCACATGGTGATGCTTCAGTATATGATGCACTTGTAAGACTTGCTCAGGACTTTTCAATGAGGCACATGCTTGTTGATGGTCACGGCAACTTTGGTTCAGTAGACGGCGACCCCCCTGCTGCTTACCGTTACACAGAAGCAAGAATGAGCAAAATCAGTGCAAAGCTTCTTGAGGATATTGATAAAGATACAATCGATTGGAACCCTAACTTTGACGAAACAAGAAAAGAACCCAGAGTACTTCCCTCAAGGTTCCCTAACCTTCTTGTAAACGGCTCTCAGGGTATCGCCGTTGGTATGACTACCAACATTCCCCCTCATAACCTTCGTGAGGTTATTGACGCAGTAATCTGTGTGCTTGATAACCCCGATGCTACTCTTGATGACCTTATGGAGCATATCAAAGGTCCCGACTTCCCCACAAAGGGAATTATTATGGGTCGCTATGGTATCCGTCAGGCTTATGAAACAGGCAGAGGCAAGGTTATAGTAAGAGCCCGTACCGAATTTGAAGAATTCGGCAGAGACAACCGCACAAGAATTATTGTTACAGAGCTTCCTTACATGGTTAAGAAGCGTGCTCTTATCAAAAAGATTGCAGAGCAGGTTCGTGATAAGAGAATTGAAGGCATTTCAGACCTTCGTGATGAAACTGACCGTAACGGTATGAGAATTGTTATTGAGCTTAAGCGTGATGCTAATGCCAATGTAGTTCTCAACAAGCTCTTTGCTCAGACAGAAATGCAGTCAACCTTCGGCATTATTATGCGTGCCCTTGTTGACGACCAGAAACAGCCCAAGATTCTTTCACTCAGAAATTATCTTGATGAATATATTGCTTTCCAGCGTCAGGTTATCCGCCGCAGAACACAGTTTGACCTTAAGAAGGCACTTGAAAGAGCTCACTTACTTGAAGGTCTTATTATTGCACAGGATAATATTGATGAGGTTATCCACATTATCCGTACAAGCTACGATGACGCAAGAGAAAAACTGATGGCAAGGTTCAGCCTTGACGAGGTTCAGGCTCAGGCAATACTTGATATGCGTCTTAAGGCTCTTCAGGGTCTTGACCATGAGAAGCTTGAAAATGAGTATAAAGAGCTTCAGGAAAAGATTGCTTACTTCCGTCAGCTTCTCAGCGATGAGGGTATGCTCAAGGGCGTACTCAAGGATGAGCTTATCGCTATAAGAGATAAGTTTGGTGATGACAGACGCACAGATATAGCTGATGTAAGCGGTGAGGTTGACTTTGAGGACCTTATCCCTGAGCAGGAATGTGTATTTGCTCTTACAGAAATGGGCTACATCAAGCGCACACCTGTTGCTGAGTACAGACAGCAGTCAAGAGGCGGCAAGGGTGTTAAAGGCCTTAAGCAGAGAGAAGAAGATAATGTTAAAATTCTTTTCTCCTCCTCTACTCACGATTACATTATGCTCTTTACAAACCTTGGCAGAGTTTACAGACTTAAGGGCTATGAAATTCCTGAAGGCTCAAGAACAAGCAAGGGCACAAATGTTATTAACGTACTTCAGATTATGCCCGGTGAAAAGGTAACCTGCATGATTAAGGTACCTGATTTTGGTGCTGAGGAAACATATTACCTTGCAATGTTTACAAAGCAGGGCGTTGTAAAACGTACTCCCCTTGATGCTTATAAGAATATCCGTAAATCCGGTATTGCAGCTATCAACCTTGATGAAGGTGACGAGCTTGGCTGGGTAAGGCTTACAACAGGTAACTCAATACTCCTTGTTGCTACAAAGATGGGTAAATGCGTATCCTTTGATGAAGAGCAGGCAAGGCTTATAGGCCGTACTGCAAGAGGCGTAAGAGCTATCAAATTTAAGTTTGATGAGGATTGCGTTGTAGGTGCAGATGCCCTTTCAGATGATAAATACGTACTTACAGTTACAGAGAATGGTCTTGGTAAGCTTTCACCCGCATCAGATTATCCCATTCACTCAAGAGCAACATACGGTCAGAAAAACTTTGACTGTGATAAATATGATGACGCAGTTGTTAATGTACAATCAGTAAGTCAGGATAACGATCTTATGATTATCACATCAAGCGGTATGATGGTAAGAATTCCTCTTGATGGTATTACACCTCACGGCAGAGCCTCAAAGGGTGTTAAGATTATGAATCTTGCCGAAAATGACAAGATTATTTCTGCAGTTCCTGTTATGAGAGCTGAGGAAGAAGAAACCCCTGCAGATGAAACCACAGCAGAATCTACCCCCGCAACAGAAACCGAAGCTGAAACAGTTGAAAACAAAGAATAATAAACGGGAGGAAAATTATGAATATAGCACTTATAGCTCACGACGCTAAAAAAGAACTTATGGTTCAGTTCTGCATTGCTTACTGCGGTATTTTAAGCAGGCACGATCTTTTTGCCACAGGCACAACAGGCAAGATGGTTGAAGAAGCTACCGGCCTTGATATTACAAAGTTTATGAGCGGTCATCAGGGCGGTGACCAGCAGATTATCACAAAGATTATGTGTGATGAGGTTGACCTTCTTCTCCTTTTCAGAGACCCTCTTACTGCAAAGCCTCACGAGCCTAACGAAGCTACCCTTTTAAGACTTTGTGATGTTCGTAACATTCCCGTAGCTACCAACATTGCTACTGCAGAGGCTCTTATTCACTCCCTTGCAAGGGGCGACCTTGACTGGCGTGATATTGTTAATCCCAAATAATAGAAATACACAGAGGACTATTTATGGCACTTATAACCAAAGCTATAAAGGGCACTCAGGATATCCTGCCTGAAAATTCAGGTAAGCAGAGATTCCTTGAAAATACCCTTTTTGAGATAGCCGATTCCTTCGGCTTCAAAGAAATACGCACCCCTGTATTTGAGCATACAGAGCTCTTTCAGAGAGGCGTAGGTGATACTACTGATGTAGTACAGAAAGAAATGTATACCTTTGACGATAAGGGTGGTCGCTCAATCACCCTTCGTCCTGAAGGCACAGCAGGTGCAGTAAGAGCATTCCTTGAGCACGGTCTTTTCAATGAGGCTCTGCCCCAGAAATTCTGCTACCTTCTTAACTGCTACCGTTACGAAAAGCCTCAGGCAGGCAGATGGCGTGAATTTCAGCAGTTCGGTGTTGAAATGCTTGGCACAGCCTCCCCTGCTGCCGATGCAGAGGTTATTTCACTTGCAAACGAAATTTTCTCATTTCTTGGTATAGAGAATATTGAGCTTCAGCTTAACTCCATAGGCTGCCCCACATGCAGGCAGAAATATCATGAGGCACTCAAAGAGTACTTCAACGGTCATAAGGAAGAACTTTGCGGCACATGCCTTGAAAGACTTGAAAAGAATCCCATGAGAATTCTTGACTGCAAGAGCCCCGTATGTAAAGAGATAAGTGCAGGCTCACCTCTTATTATTGATTACCTCTGCGATGAGTGTGCAGAGCATTTTGATTCAGTAAAAAAATACCTTGATAATATGGGTATCAAATATACAGTTAATCCCCGCATTGTACGTGGTCTTGATTACTACACCCGCACAGTATTTGAGTTTGTTTCAAATGATATTGGTGCTCAGGGCACTGTATGTGGCGGTGGCAGATATGATGGCCTTGTTGAGGAGCTTGGCGGACCTAAAGTACCTGCTCTTGGCTTTGGCATGGGTACAGGCAGGCTTCAGCTTGTAATGCAGGGTCAGGGCATTGAGCTTCCCGACGATAAGGGCTGTGATATTTACCTTGCTCCTATGGATGCAGATGCATCACTTGAGGCTATGCGAATGGTTACCGACCTTCGCTCAAGCGGTATCAAGGCACAGACTGATGTTGTTGGTCGTTCACTTAAAGCACAGATGAAATACGCTGATAAAATCGGCGCAAAATATACAGTAGTGCTTGGCAGTGATGAGCTTGCAAACAAGGCTGCAACTGTAAAGAATATGTCCACAGGCGAAAAGACAGAGCTCAGCCTTGAGGACTTTGAAGATAATTTTATGCGTCTTACAATCAATGACGAAACCGCACAGCTTGCTGACGGCATTGATGGTAACGTTAATTTAGCTGATTTATTTGGTAATCTTACCTGAAAGGACCTATACGCAAATGGATTTTATGACAGGAATGAAAAGGACCCATTACTGCGGTGACCTTCGTATGTCCGATGTTGGCAAAAAGGTTACAGTAGCAGGTTGGGTTCAGCGCCAGAGAGACCTTGGTGCAATTATATTTATAGACCTTCGTGACAGAAGCGGTATTGTACAGCTTGCTTTTGGCGAAGAAACCGACAAGGCAATTTTTGAAAAGGCCTTTGCCGCAAGAAGCGAATATGTACTTATGGCAGAGGGCACAGTAAGGGAACGTTCATCAAAGAATATGGATATCCCTACAGGCGAAATTGAAATTGAAGTAACAGAGCTCAGAGTACTTGCAAAGAGTGAGACACCTCCCTTTGAAATTATTGAAAACTGCCAGACTGCAGAGCTTACAAGGCTTAAATACCGTTACCTTGACCTTCGCCGTCCTGACCTTCAGAAAAATATTCTGATGCGTCACAAGATTGCAAAGATTACAAGAGACTATTTTGATGAAAATGGCTTCATTGAAATTGAAACTCCTATTCTTATTAAATCTACTCCTGAAGGTGCAAGAGACTATCTTGTTCCCTCAAGAATCCACAAGGGCAAATTCTATGCTCTTCCCCAGTCACCACAGCTTTATAAGCAGCTCTCAATGGTAGCAGGCTTTGACAGATATATGCAGATTGCCCGCTGCTTCAGAGATGAAGATTTAAGAGCAGACAGACAGCCTGAATTTACTCAGATTGACCTTGAAATGTCCTTTGTAGATATGGAAGATGTACTTGCCATAGGCGAAGGCTATATGGAAAGAGTATTCCGTGAGGCAATGGGTGTTGATATTCAGCTTCCCCTTCCCCGCCTTACATACAAAGAGGCTATGGAAAAATACGGCAGTGATAAGCCTGATACAAGATACGGTCTTGAAATCACTGACCTTACTGATGTAGTTAAGGATTCTGAATTTGTTGTATTCAAGTCAGCCATTGAAGGTGGCGGCTCTGTAAGATGTATCACAGCTAAAAATGCTTATGCTACACTTACCCGTAAAGAGATTGATAAGCTTACTGAGGCAGCTAAGGGTATTGGCGCTAAGGGTATGGCTTACATAAGAATTGCTGAGGATGGCACATATAACGCTTCCTTCTCAAAATTTATGACAGAAGACGAGATGAACGCTATCCTTGCAAAGGCAGATGCCAAAGCAGGCGACGTAGTTCTTGTAATAGGTGATACAAAAAATTCACTTGTACTTACCGTTCTTGGTGCATTACGCCAAACTGTTGCTAAAAAACTTGACATCATCCCTGAGGGTAAATATAATCTACTCTGGATTACAGAATTCCCATTCTTTGATTGGGATGAGGATGCACAGCAGTTTGTTGCTATGCACCATCCGTTTACCGCACCTATGGATGAATGCCTTGAATACCTTGAGACCGATAAGGCTCAGGTAAGAGCAAAGGCTTACGACCTTGTTCTTAATGGTGTTGAGCTTTGCTCAGGTTCAATCCGTATTACCAACCCAGACCTTCAGGGCAGAATCTTCTCATTACTTGGTCTTTCCGATGAGGAAGCCCATGAAAAATTCGGTTATCTGCTTGATGCCTTCAAGTACGGTGCACCACCTCATGGCGGTATGGGTATCGGCCTTGACAGACTTATTATGCAGATGCTCGGTTGTGAATCATTAAGAGATGTTATTGCATATCCCAAGGTTCAGAATGCAAGCGAGCCCATGACTGATTGCCCCGCAATAGTTGATGATATTCAGCTTAAGGACTTAGGCATTACAGAAATGGAAACCGAAGAATAATTCAGTTTATTTATATCCCGAAAGAAGGAATTTAATATGGCAAGAGTTTACAATTTTTCCGCAGGTCCCTCAATGCTTCCCGAAAGCGTGCTTCATCAGGCAGCTGAAGAGATGCTTGACTACAACGGCACAGGCCAGTCAGTAATGGAAATGAGCCACCGTTCAAAGGCTTATGAGCCCATTATCTACGGTGCAAATGACCTTTTCAGAAAGGTTCTCAATGTTCCTGATAATTACAAGATTATCTTCTGCCAGGGCGGTGCTTCCACACAGTTTGCAGCTATTCCCCTTAACTTTATGAATGGCTCAGGCAAGGCTGACTATGTTCTTTCAGGTCAGTTCTCAACAAAGGCTTACAAAGAAGCCTGCAAGTTTGGTGATGTTAAGGCAGTTGCTTCCTCAAAGGAGCAGAACTTCTCCTGCATCCCCGAAATTGACAAGAGCGAATGCAGAGCAGACGCAGACTACTTCTATATCTGCGAAAACAATACTATCTATGGTACAAAGTTCTGGAACCTTCCCGATACAGGTAATGTTCCCCTTATTTCAGACGTTTCATCCTGCTTCCTTTCAGAGCCTATGGATGTTTCAAAGTACGGTGTTATCTACGGCGGCGCACAGAAGAACGTTGCTCCCGCAGGTCTTACAGTAGTTATCGCACGTGAGGATCTTCTTGGTAACGTAAGAGAGAATGCTCCCGTTATGCTTGACTATAAGACACTTGCAGATAATGACTCTATGTACAATACTCCTCCCTGCTGGTCAATCTACATGTGCAAGCTTGTACTTGAATGGATTGAATCTATCGGTGGTCTTGAAGCAATGAAGGCACGCAACCAGAAGAAGTGCTCAATTCTTTATGATTTCCTTGATAACAGCAAGATGTTCAATAACCCTGTTAAGAAGAGCGACCGTTCAATGATGAACGTAACATTCGTAACAGAGAGTGATGAGCTCAACGCTAAGTTTGTTGCTGATGCAGCAGCTGCAGGTTTTGTAAACCTTAAGGGTCACCGTTCAGTTGGCGGTATGAGAGCAAGTATCTACAACGCAATGCCCATCGAAGGCGTAGAAAAGCTTGTTGATTTCATGGGCGAATTTGAAAAGAACAACTGAGAGGCGACAAAATAATGTATAATATTCTTACACTTAACAAGATTGCTAAAATCGGTCTTGATAACCTTGACAGTGCAAAGTATACCTGCGGTGATGCTATTGAAGCACCCGACGCTATACTTGTACGTAGTGCTTCAATGCACGAAATGACACTTGCTGAAAATACTGTTGCTATTGCAAGAGCAGGCGCAGGTGTAAACAATATCCCCGTTGCAGATTTTGCAGAGCAGGGCGTTGTAGTATTCAACACCCCCGGTGCAAACGCAAACGCTGTTAAAGAGCTTGTAATCTGCGGTCTTCTTCTTGGTTCAAGAAGAGTTGCTGCTTCTTATGACTGGGCTAAGACCCTCAAGGGTAACGGCGCAGAAGTAGGCAAGATGGTAGAAAAAGGCAAGAGCCAGTTTGTTGGCCCTGAAATCAAGGGCAAAACTCTTGGTGTTGTTGGTATGGGTGCTATCGGTGCGCTTGTAGCTGATGCAGCTAACGCACTTGGTATGAGCATTGTTGGCTTTGACCCATTCCTCAGCGATACAGCAAAGGCTGCTTTTGAGGCAAAGGGCTACAAAATTACAGCAGATATGAATGATATCTATGCTGACAGTGACTATATCACACTTCACCTTCCATATAACGACAGCACAAAGGGCACAATCAATGCTGAAACTATCGCAAAGATGAAGGACGGCGTTCGTATTATCAACTTTGCAAGAGGTGAGCTTGTTGATTCTGATGCACTTGTTGCAGCAGTTGAAGGTGGCAAGGTTGCAGCTTATGTAACAGACTTCCCCACAGATGCACAGATTGGTGTAGACGGCATTACAGCACTTCCTCACCTTGGTGCTTCAACACCTGAAAGTGAAGATAACTGCGCAGTTATGGCTGCAAAGGAAATTGCTGATTACATTGAAAAAGGTGTTATTAAAAACAGCGTTAACTATCCTAACGCACAGCTTGCTGATTGCTTTACAGTACGTACATGCATTCTTCACAAGGAAGATGCAACAGTTGCTGAGAAAGCAGAAGCTGCTGCTAAGGCTGCAGGCGCAACAGTTACAAGCACATTTACAGCAGCTAAGAAGGGTATGGGCTACACAGTAATCGATACCGATAAGGAATTTGATGCAGCTGTTGAAGGTGCTATCAGAGTTCGTGTAATTAAATAAATTTTTAATTGCTGTCAGGCAATGCAACTTTTTGTTGTATTGCCTGTTTTTTTGTTGTATACTGATTTTGCAGAGAATTAAATCTCAAATCAAAAGGAGAGAATATTATGAAAAAATCAATTGCAATTTTACTCACAATGGCAATGCTCCTTATGTTTGCTGCATGCGGTGCAAAGGATGCTGCCGAAACAACAACTACTACTGAGACACAGACAGAGGCTGATACCACAGCTGCAGTTGAAACAACCGCTAAAGAAGAAACCTCTGCAGAGGCAGAAGAAACTACTGAAGCTGCTACAATCAAAGCTCCCTCAACAAAGGCTGAAATTATTGAAGCTTATAACAACGCTGTAAACAATGCTTTTGACAAGCAGGCAGGCTTCAATAAAGAAAGATATACAGATAACGAAAACTATGATATGAGCCTTGCCCTCAAAGCCTTCAAAGGTCTTGTAGAAAAGTTTGTAGGTATTGGTGAAGCTAACAAATATCAGGTTTCCGTTACAAAGGGTCAGTGGGAAACTGATGCTAAAAAGCATTACCTTCGTCAGAGCACACTTACTGAAGCAGACGTTAAAGACGCAACCATCAAGGAAGAAAACGGCAATTATGTTATCACCCTTTCAATTAAAGATGGTAACAGCGTAGGCAGTGATACTCAGAAATCAACAAATGCTCCACTTGATAAATGCGGTATATGCGTAGGCAACGAAGATAAGGGTTACTACGACCACAAGACAGGTGAGGTTATTTACAGCGCAATCTCAGGCACTTATGCAGGTGCAAAGATAGATGAAAACTATATCAACGCTACTGCCGTTGCCGAAATAAATGCAGAAACAGGCGAGCTTGTAAGCCTTACAGTTAAATTTAATATCTTTGTTAATATTGATATAAGCATAGGCAAAGGCATGGCATCAGGCACAACTCATGTAAT
>JAKSQR010000045.1 GCA_024404065.1 Clostridia bacterium
TGGGGTAAGGACAGGTTTGATATGTGGATTTGCGAATCACCCGATTTAGTATTCTGGGGCAATAATAACCTTGTGGCAGGTGTGGAGGATATTCCCTTTGCCAATGATAAAATCGGCCCTGCAGCACCACCCGTTAAGACAGAAAAAGGCTGGCTTACCACATTCCACGCAGTGGAGTTAGATAAAACCCGTGGCAAAAACGGATGGGAAGAAAAATGGCAGAAGGTTTACAGGGCAGGCATAATGCTGCTTGACCTTGAGAATCCCTCAAAGGTGCTTGGTATTTATGATAAGCCCCTGATTGTATGTGATAAAGCTTTTGAAAGTGAGGATGGCTTCCGCAAGGATGTTATATTCCCCGGTGGTCTTATCCTTGAAGATAACGGCGAGGTTAAAATTTACTATGGTGCATCGGACTCATACGAGTGCCTTGCAACAGCTGATGTAAATGACCTTATTGACCTTTGCCTTAACAAATAATTTTTACCCGAAAGGAAGTAACTATATTTATGGACGATGGTCCTGTGAGTATTATACTCAAACTCTTACTTTTACTTGTACTTGTGCTCATAAACGCATTTTTTGCTATGAGCGAAATCGCAATTATTTCACTTAACGATAACAAAATAAAGCACCTTGCTGAGGAAGGGGATAAGAAAGCAAAGCAGATTGTAAAGCTTACGGAGAATTCCTCCCGCTTTCTTTCAACTATTCAGATTGGTGTTACCCTTGCAGGCTTCTTAACCTCTGCATCTGCATCTACATCCTTTGCAAGTATGATTACAAGGGCTGTTACTGCAAGGTGGCAGGCTGCCCCTGCAGGCGTAATAAATACTGTATCAGTTATTGTTATCACCTTGCTCACATCCTATTTTTCACTTGTACTTGGTGAGCTTGCCCCTAAAAAGATTGCTATGCAGTCCCCCGAAAAGGTGAGCTACAAGGTGGTTGGCGTTCTTCTTGCCTTTTCAAAAATCACAAAGCCCTTTGTAAGATTTCTTGCCCTTTCAACAAATGGTATTGTACGTCTTTTAGGCTTTGACCCCAATGCAGATGAAACAAACGTTACTGAGGAAGAAATCCGTCTGCTTGTTGACGCAGGTGAGGAAAAGGGCGTTATTGAAAACAGTCAGGCTGAAATGATAGATAATATCTTTGAGTTTGACGACCTTGACGCAGGTGATATTATGACTCACCGCACAGATATGGTAGCTATTGAGGTTACACGCTCCGTAGGTGAGGTTGCAGATATCTGCGTTGAAAACGGCTATTCACGTATTCCTGTATTCAAAGAGGATCAGGATAATATTGTAGGTGTGCTTTATGCCAAGGATTTACTTCAGCACGTAGGCAAAAAAATACCTGCAAACCTTACTATCAAAAAGCTTATGCGTAAGCCTCTTTATGTGGCTAAAACACAGGCTTGCTCAGATATTTTCAAGGCAATGCAGGAGAGCCGCACTCAGTTTGCGGTGGTTGTTGATGAATATGGCGGCACAGCAGGTATTATCACCCTTGAGGATTTAGTTGAATCCATTGTGGGTAATATCCGTGATGAGTACGATGACGAAGAGGAAGAGATAGTACAGATTAACGAAACTACCTTTACAATAGATGGCACAACCGATATTGATGAGGTTAACGAATTGACAGGTGTTACCTTGCCTGAGGGCGATTATGATACCCTTGCAGGCTTCGTTATAGATTTAATAGGATATCTTCCTGATGAAAGCACTCAGCTGCCCATTGAGGCACAGTATGAAAACCTTAAATTTACCATACTCAGTATGGATGAGCGCAGAGTTGAGGATATAAAGGTTGAAATACTTCCCATAGAGGAAGAAACAGAAGAATAAAAGCAAAAGAGGTGACTTAAAAATCACCTCTTTTTTTCATAAAAGCATAATAAAACTGCAACATTTTTGCTGTCTGAATACTACTGATATACAAATGTAATATAGTATATACTATATATATGTAAAATTTGTGTATGTTACAAAAATAGCATTTTTGTCTTAATTTTGTTAGACAATTTCAATCGTTTGTCTAACAAATTGTGCAAACAAGCAGAAATGTCTATATAAAAAATCTATTATGTAATATATTATTGCACACGGATTTGTGCCGTTTCTTAAAGAAATGTCACATTAAATAAGGAGAAGAAAATGAAAGATTTATATATCCCTGATATACTTGAGCTGATGAATGACTCAGTAAGAGATTATGGTGAGAAGCCTTTTATCAAGTATGTTGCAGACGAAGAAATAATTACAAAGAGCTTTAAGGATGCCCGTGATGATGCCCTTGTTGCAAGCCGTCACATCCGCTCAATTACTACTGATAAAAAGCACATTGCAATTATAGGTAAAACTACATACGAGTTTATTATTTATTACCTCGGCATTCTTGCCAGCGGTAACGTTGTAGTTCCTATTGCTCCCGAAACCTCAGCTTCAGAAACAGCCGACCTTATTAAAATGGCTGATGTTGAGATGGTTATTTATGATGAGCAGTATAGCGACAGAATTGATGAAGTAAAATCATTATGCCCCGAAATTATGGGCACAATCAACTTCAGCGGTAACCTTGAAAATGCCAAGGAGAAGTATTCAGCTACATCTGAATATGCTTCACTTTCAGATATTGAAATTGTTAAAGAGGATATGTGTGCCATTATCTACACATCAGGCACAACAGGTGTTAAAAAGGGCGTTATGCTCAACACCTTTGGTATGATAGGTAATATCCTTTACACAGAGTATTGGAAGACCTTCCACGAGGGTGATGTTACTCTCTCTGTTCTTCCCATGCACCACACCTTCTCATTCTCAGGTGATGTTCTTTACAACATCAGAAATGGTGTTACAGTTTGCCTTAATGGTGATATGAGAAACCTTGTTAAGAATCTTAACCTCTTCCAGCCTGTTACAATGAGAATTGTGCCCATGATTGCTCAGTCTCTTCTTCAGAGAATTCAGGCTCTTATGGCAAAAAATCCTGAGCTTTCACCTAAGGAAGCAGCTCAGATGATTTATGGTAAAAAGCTTATTCAGCTTGGCTCAGGTGCTGCTTACCTCAGCCCCAAGCTTGTTGAAGCATACGAAAAGTTTGATATCAGCCTTCGTCAGGGCTACGGTATGACCGAGGCAGGCTGCCGTGTATCCGTACTTGACAGAGGCGCTCCTATCGAGAGCGTAGGCCGCCTTCTCAACATTGTTGAGGGCCGTGTAGTTGATGGCGAAATTCAGATTAACACACCTTCAGTTATGATGGGCTACTACAAAAATCCTGAAGCAACTGCAGAGATGTTTACTGAGGATGGTTGGCTTCGCACAGGCGACTCAGGCTATATCACAGAGGAGGGCTACCTCTTTATTACAGGCCGTATCAAGAATCTTATTATTCTTTCAGGCGGCGAAAACGTATCCCCTGAAGCTATTGAAAATAAATTCAACGACTATCAGCCCATAAGCGAAATTATGGTTTATGAGGAGAATAATGCAATAGTTGCAGACGTTTACCCCAACTATGAGTATTGTACTCTTAACGGTATTGATGATGTTGAGAAAGAAATAAAGAATCAGATTGCTCATGTTAATGCTACTGCAAAGGCATCACACATTATTTCAGATGTACGCATTACCAAGGAGCCCCTTCCCAAGACAGAAACCGGTAAAATTGTAAGGAAGAAGGCTGTTATAGGCTGATTCAGATTTACCAAAAGGAGTAAAAGATGGCTGAAATCAAGTATTATCCCTTAACCCCTCCCCAGGAAATGATAGGCGTTATGCTTAAATATAGCTTCTTTCATAAGCAGGTTGTACAGATTCCCACATCTATTGTTACAACCAGAGTTATTGACTTTGACCTTATGAAAAAGGCTATCAATATCGAGATAGAAAGAAATGACAGCATGAGGCTCCGCTTCACTAAGAAGAAGGGCAAAACTCTGCAGTATTTCATCCCTGAGTATAAGCTTACCGATATTCCCGTTATGGAGTTCAAAACCAAAGAGGAGCAGGAAAGTACCCTTGAGGCTGATGCCTGCAAGGCAGTTAAGTTCTTAAAGGGTGAAACCTTCAGAATTATACTGTTTAAGTCTTATGACGGCAAATATGGTATCTACTCCAATATCAGCCATTTTGTAATGGATGCAGCAGCAGGCTTCATCTTCTATGCAGATTTATTCTCAGTTTATGATGCGCTTGAAAAGGGCACAGAAATGCCACGCCCCATGGGCTCTTATGAGAAGGTTATAGGCAAGGAGCTTGCTTACATAAACAATGCAGAAAAGGTTAAGAAGGACGAAGACGCTTACAGAGAGTTTTTCCTTAAGGATGGTGAGCCTATTTACAATGGTGCTCACGGCTCAGCAAAGCTTGATGCCCTTCAGCAAAAAAATCCTGATGCTCGTCAGATCGGCATTTTTGACCCGATCCACGATAAGTGCCTTCTCCAGAAGCTTCCCGTTTCCGCAGAGGATAGTAAGGCGATACTTGACTATATAACTGAAGCAGGAGTAAGCCCCGAGTGCCTTGTTCAGCTTGGTATGAGGCTTCATATTGCAAATATAAACCACAGACGAATGGACTCCTTCTTTATGTCCCTTTGCACCAGAAGAAGAACCCTTGAAGAGAAGCACTGCGGCGGCAGTGTTACCGCTTCACTTCCCTGGCGTATAGTTATGGATGAAAAGTGGACCTTCACTGAGGCACTTGCTCAGCTGCAGGATTTACAGGGCTGGATTTTCAGACACGCAAATTACCCCTTCACCGCATGGAGAGATTTAGAGGCAGGTCTTTATAATTACAGTAAAACTGCAGGCTCAACTACAATGATGTTCTCATGGCTTCCACTTGAGCCGGATTCACTCAATGGTTGGGATTATGAGTTTACAGGCTACTCAATGGGCAGATACTGCCTGCCACTTTACAGCTATGCTATGAAGGCATCTGATGGCAACAGCCTTAAATTTGCTTACCTTCACAGACCCAATTATATTTCAGTTGAAAATATTGAGGATATGCACAATCAGACAATCAAGGCACTTAATATCGGCTGCAAAAATCCCGAATTAACCCTTGGTGAAATTATGGACAGACTTTAATGAGGAGAGGAAAATAAAATGCTTGACGAAATCAGAGATATGATATGCAACTATGTTATAGTTGACCCCGCTAAAATTACAGAGGATTCACTTCTTCGTACAGATATTTCAATGAGCTCACTTGATATGATTAACCTTGCAGTTGAAATTGAGGATACTTACGATATTCAGTTCCCCAATAATGCACTTCTTACAATGTCAACAGTCGGCGACCTTATCAAGTACATTGAAGAGAATAAATAATTTTTAAAGCACCCTGCAGGGTGCTTTTGTTATACTATTTTTATATTGCAATATATATATTATAGTGGTAGAATAACTTTTAAACAAAAAATCCGAAAGGTCGTTATATTATGGATTGTAATTGTAAAAAGAGTGATTTAACTCTTATACAAAGCGTACTTGACGAGTACGGTGATATTGACGGCAGTCTTATCACAATTCTTCAGCACACACAGGATATTTACGGCTATCTGCCCGTAGATGTTCTTTATGCTATTGCTGAGCGTATCGGCTCAACACCTGCTCACGTGCTCGGTGTTGCTACCTTCTATTCACAGTTCAGGCTTCAGCCCATCGGCAAGTATCTTATTATGCTTTGTCAGGGCACTGCCTGCCACGTAAATGACAGCCAGAAGGTTGAGGCAGCTATCTGCTCAGAGCTTGGTATAGTTGATGGCGAAACTACTGAGGATGGTCTTTTTACCCTTAAGGATGTTGCATGCCTTGGTTGTTGCTCCCTTTCACCTGTTATGATGATAAACGGAGAAACCTACGGCAACCTTACACCCACAAAGGCTGTTGAAATCCTCCGTAAGCTCAGAGAGGAGGGCACAAACTGATGAGTATGAAAATAGTTGTAGGCGAAGGCAGCTGCGGTATAGCTGCAGGCGCTGTTAAGGTATATGATGCCCTTGAGGCTCTTATGAGCAAAACTGACGCAGAGCTTACCATTACAGGCTGTATCGGTATGTGCTTCCTTGAGCCCATAGTAGATATTTACAACGAAAATAATGTACTTCTTAAAAGACTTGTTAAGGTAAGTGCAGATAAGGCAGAGAATATTATTGCCTACACAAATGGTGATGAGAATGCCCTTGATGGTCTTGAGATTACTGATGATGATAAATCATTTTTAGACCAGCAGACCCGTATTGCACTTCGTCACTGCGGTGTTATCAACCCCGAAAAGCTTGAGGAATACACAGCAGCTGATGGCTACAAGGCTCTTGAAAAGGTGCTTAAAACCATGACCCCTGAGGATGTTATTGAGGTTATCAAAACTTCAGGTCTTGCAGGTCGTGGTGGTGCAGGCTTCCCCACATGGTTTAAGTGGAATGCCGCACGTCAGAGCCAGGGCGAAGAAAAGTATCTTATCTGTAATGCTGATGAGGGCGACCCCGGTGCATTTATGGACAGAGCTGTTATTGAGTCTGACCCTCACAATCTTATTGAAGGTATGCTTATCGGTGCTTATGCAATCGGCGCAAAAGAGGCTGTTGTATATGTGCGTGCAGAGTATCCCCTTGCTATTGAAAGATTACAGAATGCTATTAAGCAGGCTGAGGAGGCAGGCTTCCTTGGTGATAACATTATGGGCACAGATTTCTCCTGCAAGATGAGAATCAAGGCAGGTGCAGGTGCTTTTGTATGCGGTGAGGAAACCGCTCTTATTGAGTCACTTCAGGGTGAGAGAGGTATGCCCCGCTTAAAGCCCCCATTCCCCGCACAGTCAGGCTATTGGTATAAGCCTTCAAATATAAACAATGTTGAAACCTTTGCAAATGTAAGCTGGATTATGCTTAACGGCGGTGAGGCATTTGCCGCAATGGGCACAGAGGGCAGCAAGGGTACAAAGGTATTTGCCCTTACAGGTAAAATCCGCAAGGGCGGTCTTGTTGAAATTCCCATGGGTAAAACCCTCCGTGATGTTATCTTCAATATCGGCGGCGGTATCAGAGATAATAAGGAGTTTAAGGCTGTACAGATGGGCGGTCCCTCAGGCGGCTGTATCCCTGCACACCTTCTTGATACAGTAATTGACTATAAGGCACTTGGCGCAACAGGTGCAATTATGGGCTCCGGCGGTATGGTTGTAATGGATGAAAGCACATGTATGGTAAGCATGGCTCAGTTCTTCCTTGATTTCACCGCTAAGGAATCCTGCGGTAAGTGTGTACACTGCCGAATTGGTACAAAGAGAATGCTTGAAATACTTAACCGTATAGTTAAGGGTGAAGGCAAAGAGGGCGATATTGAGCTTCTTGAGGAGCTTTGCTACGCTATTAAAGACGGCGCTCTCTGCGGCCTTGGTCAGACAGCACCTAACCCCGTTCTTACCACAATCAAGTATTTCAGAAATGAATACGAAGCACATATCAATGATAAGAAATGCCCCGCTCACTCCTGCGGTGACCTTATCAGCTACAAAATTGATGCAGATAAGTGTAAGGGCTGTACTATGTGCTCAAAGAAGTGCCCTGTTGATGCAATCACAGGCACAGTTAAAAATCCCCACGCAATTGACGCTGAGAAGTGCATAGCCTGTGGCTCCTGCTACAATGTATGTAAGTTCGGCGCAGTTATTAAAGATTAAGGAGGTAGTCTGATGGACATGATTAAAGTTACAATAGATGGCATTGAATGTACTGCAGAAAAAGGCCAGACAGTTCTTCAGATTGCCACCGCAAATGGTATTGAAATTCCCACACTCTGCTATATTGATGACCTTAAGGCTTATGGTGCCTGCGGTATCTGTACAGTAGAGGCAGAAAATATCCCCAAGCTTTTAAGAGCCTGCTCAGCAGTTGCATCTGACGGTATGGTAATCAGCACACAGACCCCACGTATCCGTCAGTCCCGCAAAATTGCTCTTGAGCTTCTTCTCTCTGACCACACAGGCGATTGTAAGGGTCCCTGCTCACTTAACTGCCCCGCAGGCACAGATTGTCAGGGCTATGTTAAGCTTATTTCAGAGGGTAAATTCAGAGAGGCTACTGAGCTTGTTAAGGAGCGTGTACCCCTGCCTGCATCTATCGGCAGAGTATGCCCTCACCCCTGCGAAAAGGCATGCCGCAGAGCCCTTGTTGAGGAGCCTATCTCTATTGCTTTCCTCAAGGCTTTTGCAGCTGATGAAGACCTGAAATCAGGCAATAAATTTATACCTGAGGTAGCCCCCGCAACAGGTAAAACAGTTGGTATTATCGGCGGCGGCCCTGCAGGCCTTACCGCTGCATACTTCCTTGCAGTTAAGGGTCACAAGGTTACTATCTATGACGCTATGGATAAGATGGGCGGTATGCTCCGCTATGGTATTCCTCAGTATCGTCTTCCTAAGGAAGTACTTGATATGGAGATTGATACCATTGCATCTCTTGGCGTTGAAATGAAAAACAATGTTAAAATCGGCAAGGATATCACTCTTGACGAAATCAAGGCAAAGCACGATGCAGTTATTGTTGCTATCGGTGCATGGCAGAGCTCTGCTATGGGCGTAACAGGTGAAAACCTTGAAGGTGTTTACGGCGGTATAGATTTCCTTCGCTCCGTTGCCCTTCATAATCCTGTTGAAATCGGCAAAAATGTTGCTGTATGTGGTGGCGGTAACACCGCTATGGATGCCTGCCGCAGCGCAATCCGCCTTGGTGCAGAGAATGTGTATGTAATTTACAGACGTACCCGTGCAGAAATGCCTGCAGAAAAGGTTGAGATTGACGAGGCAGAGGAGGAAGGCGTAACCTACAAATTCCTTTGCAACCCTGCTGAAATCATCGGCGAAAATGGTAAAGTTAAGGCAATCAAGCTTCAGAAAATGGTGCTTGGTGAGGCTGATGCAAGCGGCAGAAGAAAGCCTGTACCTGTTGATGAGTATGAAGAAATTCAGCTTGATACAGTAATTATGGCAATCGGTCAGAAGATTAACATTGCCGGCTTTGAGAGCCTTGAGCTTACAAACAGAGGCAACATTGCCGCTGATACAAACTCCTTCAGAACATCTCAGGAGGGCGTATTTGCAGTAGGTGATGCTACTAACAGAGGTGCTTCCATTGCTATTGAAGCAATCGGCGAGGCACAGAAGGCAAGCGAGGTAGTTGACCAGTATCTTAAGGGCAAGGATGTTCCCTATAAGAAGCCCTATTTTGTAGAGAAAACTGTAACCGCTGCTGACCTTGCAGACAGAGAAAAAATCAGCCGTGCGGTTATGCCCCAGAGAAGCCCTGAGGAAAGAAAGCACGACTTTAACGAAATCAATCTTGGCTTCACAGCAGATATGGCAATGGCAGAGGCAAAGCGTTGCCTTCAGTGTGGTTGTCACGATTATCACGAGTGTAAGCTTATCCGCTATGCTAACCAGTATGATGTAAACCCCGCAAGGTTTGCAGGCGACAAGCACAATGTAGCAAAAGAGCAGAAGCTTGTATCTATTGAAAGAGATCAGAATAAGTGCATTCTTTGTAACCTTTGCGTACGTGTATGCGACGAGGATGTTAAGAAGGGCATTTTAGGTCTTGTAGGCAGAGGCTTTACCACAGTAATCAAGCCCGAGTTTAATAAACCCGAGGTTACAGCTTACTGTAAGGATTGCCAGAAGTGTGTAAATGCCTGCCCCACAGGTGCACTCAAGTCACTTTAATAAAATCGGCACAGGTTTTTCCTGTGCCATTTCTTTTTTATAGTCGTTGACCTTATGAGCATTTAATTATATAATCAGCTTATGGGAGGGGATAGTATGTTTTATAAAACCACACCTGAGCAGGTTGGCATAAAATCAGCCGATTTATACAAAAGAATAAATAAGCTTATAAATGATGGTTATAATTTTCATAGTATATTTATGGCAAAGGGCGATAAGGCTTTTTACGAGAGCTATTTTGCCCCATTTACTGCCGAAATGCCACACCGTATGTATTCACAAACAAAGAGCTTTATGGCAGTTGCTTTAGGTGTATTGTATGACAGAGGGCTTGTTGATTTAGATGCTCCCTTTTACACATATTTCCCCGAATATGAAAAGTATATAAAAGATGAAAATTTCAAAAATCAGACCGTAAGAAATATGCTTACAATGACAGGCACAGCCGCACCTGAAAATTGGTTTAATGCTCACCCTGAGGATAGGCTCGCCTTCTATTTTTCGTCCCCCTGCCCAAGGCTTGCAGGTGCATGGTTTGACTATGACAGCACAGGCAGCTTTGCCCTGGGTGCTCTTGTTGAGAAGCTTTGTAAGAAGCCTCTGCTTCAGTTTATGCAGGAGATATTGCCTGAAGAAATGGGCTTTGATAATGCTAAAATGCTTATGTGCCCCGGCGGTAATTCATGGGCAGACAGCGGACTTCTCTGCACCACACGGGCTATGGCAGAAATTGGCAGATTGTTTAATAATTACGGCTCATA
>JAKSQR010000046.1 GCA_024404065.1 Clostridia bacterium
TGCGTTATAATACACTTGTAAATACAAAACGAAAGAGGTGTTCACTATGTACAAATGGGGTGCTTATGTTAAAATTACAGGCTTTGATTTCAGCCTTATAAAGCGTGTGGATTTTTCCATCACAGCAGGGCAGTATCTTAAAATTCAAAAAGCCCTTGAAAGCCTTGTGCCACTTGAATCCTGCGACTTTTATGGTGAGCTTGTGGAGAGTGCAAAAAGCTCCGTTTTTCTTGGAGCAGGGGAGGCGGAAATTGACTCAGTTTACATTGACGATCCGGGTGCAATTATGCGCCTTAAAAAGAAGTTTGAGGGCCGCACCTTCGGCTGGTATGCGGATACCACCGAAAACGAATGTGAATTTGAGTACACCCTCTCTGACAGCGGCGAATACACTCAGTACAGCCTTATGGTCTGCTTTGACAAAAACGGCACAGTAACAAACATTAAGGATGTAACCGCCATGAGCCTTGAAACAAAGGACGGCGTGCCTACTGTGTTTGTGGAAAACTACCCGGACTACGAAACCATTGCCATCTGCCTTGAAAATGACCTTACCAAAACCCACAACTGATTTCGGAAGGCTCCCTTATGGGGGCTTTCTCTTTATAATATTGCGTATATTCATATATTTTTATTTACACAGTTAAAATAATGTGCTATTATGATATTCGTAGTATTCTGGCAAATATCGTATTTTTTCGTTTTGAACGGAGTGTAAATAAATGCAAGCATTTTTCAATAACAATTATTTTGACTTTTTTGACTTCCTCAAGATGATGTGGGGTCTTGCACTTTTCCTCTTTGGTATGAGTGTTATGGGTGCCGCCCTTGAGAAGCGTGCAGGTAACAATATGAAAAACCTGCTTGGCAAAATCACAGGCAATAAGGCAGGCGGTATCACCGCAGGTGCGGCAGTTACCGTTGTAACTCAGTCCTCATCTGCCACTACGGTTATGATAGTTGGTTTCGTAAACTCCGGCATTATGACCCTTGCCCAGGCAATCAATGTTATTATAGGCGCAAATGTAGGCACTACCGCCACAGGATGGATGCTTTCACTTAACGGCATTGATGACGGTGCTGCACTTATTCTTAAATTCTTTAAGCCTACATCCTTTACCCCCTTGCTTTGCCTTGTGGGTATTTCAATGTATATGTTTTCAAAGCAGACAAAGAAAAAGGATATAGGCACCATAATGCTTGGCTTCGGCGTGCTTATGATGGGCATGGAGGCTATGTCAGGCTCAGTTGTAGGCCTTAAAACATGGCCTATGTTTGGCGAAGTAATGCAGAAGTTTGAAAACCCCATTATGGGCGTACTTCTTGGCACAATCATCACCGCCGCAATTCAGTCATCAGCAGCTTCCATCGGTATTCTTCAGTCCCTTGCCCTTGCAGGCCTTGTAAACTGGGCTGTGGCAATCCCCATTGTTATGGGTCAGAATATCGGTACAACCATCACCGCACTTCTCTCAGCAATCGGTGCTACCAAAAATGGTCAGCGTGCAGCTATTGCTCACCTTTCATTTAATGTAATAGGTACAATAATCTGGGTTATTGTATTCTGGGCTCTTAAGATTGTTGTTTCACCCTTTGCAGTATTCCTTCAGGGCGAAATCAGTGCATGGCAGATTGCCCTTTGCCACACAGTATTCAATGTGCTTACTATGATTGTTATGCTGCCCTTCACAAAGTGGCTTGAGGCACTTGTATGTAAGCTTATCCCCGATAATAAAAAGAACGCTATTGACGAAATTGAGCTTGATGAGCGTCTTCTTGCAACCCCCGCTCTTGCTCTTGAAAGATGCCGTGTGCTTACTGTTGAGATGGCATCACTTGCAGTTGAGAGCCTTAATTCCGCCATCAGCTGCCTTACAAATTACACCGAGCAAAAGGCTAAAAACATAAGGGAGGATGAAGACAAGACAGACCACTATGAGGATGTTTTAAGCTCCTACCTTGTTAAAATCAGCCGTTACGATATAAGCAACTCAGACTCCCGTGAGGCTGCAATGCTGCTAAAAATGATAGGTGACTTTGAGCGTATCTCAGACCACGCAGTAAATATTCTTGAATCCGCAGAAGAGATGAGAGAAAAGGGCATTGAATTCAGCGGCACCGCAAGGGAAGAAATCAAAACCATCACCTACGCTGTCAGCGAAATTCTTAACCTTTCATACCTTTCATTTGTCAATAACTCCGTTGAGATGGCAGTTACAGTTGAGCCCCTTGAGAGCGTAATTGACGACCTTAAGGATATTATGCGAGGCAACCACATTATCCGCCTTCAGCGTGACGAATGCTCAACCCTTGCAGGCTTTGTATGGAGCGACCTGCTCACAAACTTTGAGCGCACAAGTGACCATTGCTCCAATATTGCAGGCACAGTTATTGATGTTGCAAACCACAATATGAATCTTCACGAGAGCATCCGTGCCCTTAAAGAGGATAATGAGCTTTATAAGAGAGAGTATCTTGCATACTCTGAGAAATATGCAGTTAAATCAGAAGCAGAGGACTAATTTATGAATTATGAGTATCTTCCTGACGGCAAGCATGTAGATTGCTACGCCGTTATAAGAAGCACCGAGGTTAAGGTGGATAAAAACGGCAACGATTACCTTATTGCAACCGTAGGTGATAACACAAGCTCCATAAGTGCAAAAATGTGGAAGTATAACGAAGCACCCGTTAAGGATTTCAAAGCAGGTGACTTTGTAAAAATCAGAGGCGTTAAGGATATTTACAACGGTGAGGACCAGCTTAAAATTGAAAAAATGCGCAGGGTAGACCCTGAAATGGACCCCGATGTAAATATTACCGACTTTGTGCCCTCCGCCTGCCTTCCCGGTGAGGTTATGATGGCAGAGATTGAGCAGGTTGTACACGCCTTCAGTGATGATGACTTTAAGCAGGTAGTTTTTGCAATACTTGCAAAGTACAGAGACAGGCTTATTTACTGGCCCGCCGCAAAGATGATGCACCACAGCGTAAATGGCGGTCTGCTTATGCACACCCTCAGTATGCTTCGTATAGCACAGGCAGTTGCAGGTGTTTACTCCTTTGTAAATTATGACCTTCTCTGCGCAGGCGTCATCCTTCATGATGTTTGCAAAATTGAGGAGATAGGCTCAAACAGCATTGGTCTTGCAGGGGATTACACCGTTAAGGGCAACCTTATAGGTCACCTTGTTTTAGGCGCAATGGAGATTGACAGAGTGGGCAGAGAATTAGGCCTTGACGAAGAAAAAATGATGCTCCTTGAGCACATGCTTATAAGCCATCACGGTGTGCCCGAGTTTGGCGCAGCTAAATACCCCGGCTTTGTAGAGGCTCAGATTTTATCCTCCATTGACGATATGGACGCAAAGGTTTATGAGATAAATGAGCTTATGAATAAGGTTGAGCCCGGCAAGGATGTACGCACAAACGGCACCCTTGATTTCAGAACAATTTATAACCACGGCCTTCAGAATGATGGCGGCGTGGAGCTTATGTGAGGTAATTATGGCAGATTGGACCGAGATTAAAATTACAGTGCCTGCAGATGATGTAGACAAGGCAGGGGACATTGCTCAGATGGTAGTGCCCTACGGCATTTATATTGAAGATTACCGTACCCTTGAGCAGGAAGCATGGGAAATTGCAAATATTGACCTTATTGATGAGGATCTGCTTGCAAAGGACAGAAGCAAGGGTATAGTGCATATCTATATTTCCCCTGAGGAAAATCCTCACGAGGCAGCACTTTTCTTAAGCGAAAGATATACCGCTGAAAATATTCAGCACGAAATAGACGAAAACCTCTGCAAAAATGCAGACTGGGAAAATAACTGGAAAAAGTATTTTAAGCCTATGCCCGTAGGCGAAAGATTGCTTATACATCCCGTATGGGAGGATGAGTATGAGGCAAACGGCAGAGCAGTTATCCACCTTGAGCCCGGTCTTGCCTTCGGCTCAGGCACACACGATACCACCCGTCTTTGCCTTGAAACCATTGAGAAATACGCAAAGCCCGGCACTTCAATGCTTGATGTAGGCTGCGGCAGCGGTATCCTCTCAGTATCAGGTCTTCTTTTAGGCTGTGACAGCGCAGTAGGTGTGGATATTGACCCCCTTGCAGTTAAAACTGCACAGGAAAACGGCGTTAAAAACGGCTTCACAGAGCCTCAGTATAAGGTGCTTCAGGGCTCACTTACCGATAAGGTAACAGGCAAATACGATATAGTAGCCGCAAACATTGTAGCAGATATAGTTATTATGCTCTGCAAGGATGTAAAAGCCTTTATGAATGAGGGTGCAGTATTTATTACATCAGGCATTATTGAGCCCCGTGAGCAGGATGTGCTTGATGCCTTTGAAGCAAACGGAATTGAGGTAATTGAGCGCCACGAAAGTGCAGGCTGGCTCTGCTTTGAGGCAAAGGTAAAATGAGTATCAGCACTGAATTAAAAGAATATCTCCTTGAGCAGGGCGCCTCTGATGTAGGCTTTTTTGCCTATGAGGATGGTCCACTCCCCATGGGAGTTACTGTGGTAGTGCGCCTTAGTCGTGAGATAGTTAAAGAGATTGACGGCAAGCCTACCCTTACATATTTTAACCATTACAGGCAGGTAAATGCCCACATAGACAGGCTGCTTTTATTGGCAGGTTTATTCCTTCAGAAGAAGGGCTACGGCTACATTACAGTAGCCGCCTCACAAAGTATGAATGATGAGGGCTGGAATTACAGAGGCCGCTTCTCACATAAGGCAGGTGCCTGTATGGCAGGTCTTGGCGGTGTTGGCAGAAACTCACTTTTTTACCATAAGGAGTGGGGCTCACTTGTAAGGCTTGGCACAGTATTTACTGATGCACCCCTTGAGGCAGGGGAAAGGATACCCCTTGATGTTTGTGGCTCCTGCCATAAATGTGTGGATGCCTGCCCCGCAGGTGCAATTAAAATGAAAGAGTTTGAGTATGGCATTGAGCGTGAGGAGATTTTTGACCCTCAGAAATGCTCTGACCACATGAAAAAGGCTTATCAGAAAATAGGCAGAGGCTCAGTATGCGGTATATGTATGAGAGTCTGCCCTAAAAATAAATTAGACTGAAATTTAACTGAAAGGAAATGAGCTATGTATACACAAAAACAGGTTGACCGTATGGCACGCAAGCTCAAGAGGTTTGAAGATACCCTTGATGCAATGCTTTTCCAGAAGGTTGCCCACATAGGTGCAAAAGCTTACGAAACCAAAGACAGACTTTACGAAATCCCCGATGATTCCCTCCTTGAGGATGCTCCCGAGGGCTACACATGGGGCGGTGATGAAACCTTCTGCTGGTTCAAAACATCATTCACCGTACCTAAGGAGCTTAACGGCAAGGATATTTTCATTATGCCTCACACCATGGGCTATGAAACACTCCTTTGGGTAAACGGCAAGCCCTTCGGCACATTCAATACCAAAATCGTATTTACAGGTCACGGCAATCATTGGTGTAACCTCCTTATGCAGAAGGCAAAGGCAGGGGAAAAGATTGATATTGCCCTTGAGGTTTACTCAGGTCACTACTATATGGGTACAGCACCCCTTGATAAGCGCCAGTATATTGACTTTAAGTATGAGTTCAAAGGCATTGATATCTGCGTTAAGGATGCTGAAATAAACGACTTCTACTTTGACCTTAAAACAGTTAACGAGCTTTACGAAGTGCTTCCTGATGATTCCTTCCGCAAGGGTCAGATAGCAAACGAAATGCTTGAAATGCACAAGGTGCTTTACTACTCTTATGATGACGTAGATGACGCTACCTTCCGCAAGGCTCTCAAGGCAGCAAAGCCCTACCTTAAAAATGTTCTTTCAGTTAAAAACGGACCTGAGGCACCTGCAGCAGGCATCTTAGGTCACTCTCACATGGATACAGCATGGCTCTGGAAATCCACCGAAACCATTAAAAAGTGTGCCCGTACCTACTCCAACCAGATGGCACTTATGGCACAGTACCCTGAGTACAACTTTGTACAGTCATCTGCCGCTCACGGCAATATGATTCTTCAGCATTATCCCGCACTTTTTGAGGATATCAAAAAGAGAGTTAAAGAGGGCAGATATGAGCCTAACGGCGGTGTATGGGTTGAATGTGACTGTAACATCACCTCAGGTGAAAGTATGGTTCGTCAGTTCTTATGGGGTCAGAGATTTACCCGTAAGCACTTTAACTTTACATCAAATACCTTCTGGCTTCCCGATACCTTCGGTTACTCAGCAGCAATTCCTCAGATTATGAAGGGCTGCGGCGTAGATTATTTCTGCACCACAAAGCTTGACTGGAACGATACAAACGTATTCCCCTATGATACATTTATCTGGGAAGGTCTTGACGGCACAAAGGTATTCACCCACTTTAACAGAACTCATTGCTGGCCCGCACCTAAGGCACTTAATGAGCTTGTTACAAAGGACAGATACCCCGGCTCCTCAATTAAGGAGAAGGGCGTTACAAATAAGCGCCTTATTGTTTACGGCTTCGGTGATGGCGGCGGCGGACCCCAGTTTGAAATGATTGAAATGGCACGCCGTGTTAAGGATGTTAACGGTTGCCCCAAAACCGAAAACACCACAGTAGGCAAATTTATGCAGAACCTTGAGAAGGAAGCAAAGAACCCCTCCACATATAAGGGTGAGCTTTACCTTGAGCTTCACAGAGGTACTCTTACAAACCAGCACAACATCAAGCACAATAACCGTAAGAGTGAGCTTGCACTTCGTGATGTTGAGTTTCTTACTGTTTCAAACGCAGTAAAGGCAGGGGAGGCTGCAAAGGATGAGGCTATCCATCCTCTCTGGGAAACACTCCTTCTTAACCAGTTCCACGATATACTTCCCGGCACCTGTATTCCTTCAGCTCACAAGCTTTCTCTTGAGCAGACAAATGCTCTTCTTAAAGAGGCAGCAAAGCTGAAGAAGGATTTAACAAAGGGCAAGGGCACAGTAGTAAACGTTACAAACACCCTCTCATTTGACAGATGCGACCCCATCTTTATTGAGTGCAAAGAGGGTATGGTTGCTGACCTTGATTGTAAGCAGCAGACCTATAAAAATATTGACGGCAAAAATGTTCTTATTCTTTCAGGCGTTACAGTACCTGCTTTCTCAACCCTTAAAATCAAGCTTGTAAAGGGCGAGGCAAACGGCAAGTCAGCATTTAAGAAGACCGCCAAAACACTTGAAACTCCCTTTGCAAAGGTTAAGTTTGACTCTAAAAATTACATTGCTTCATTCTATGATAAGGCACTTAACCGTGAACTCAAGGGCGAGGGCTATGACCTTGGCACACTTATTATAGGTGAAGACCTTCCCTCAGACTGGGATAACTGGGATGTTGATGTTGACCTTCAGGAAAAGTTTAAGGATGAAAGCAAGCTTCTCTCAAGCGAGGTTATCTCAAATGGCGAAGTAGCTTATATTATCCGCAACACCTACTCCGTATCAGCAAAATCCACCGTTACACAGGATGTTATCTTCTTTGCAGACAGCAAGGAGGTACGCTATGATACACTTATGGATTGGAATGATGACCATCGCTTTATGAAGGCAGCATTTGATACCTCACTTCAGTCCGACTTTGCCCGCTTTGAAATTCAGTATGGTAATGTTTTAAGACCTACCACAAGAAATAACTCACTTGAGAAGGCAAAGTTTGAGGTTGTAAACCATAAGTACACCGACCTTTCAGAAACAAGATGCGGTGTTGCAATCCTTAATGACAGCAAGTATGCAATTACTGCTGAGGGTGGCAAGCTTCGTCTTTCACTTCACAAGGGCGGTAACAGACCTGACTTTACAGGCGACCACGGTAAGCACCGCACAGTTTACTCATTCCTTCCTCACGAGGGTGCTTTCAGCGCAGAGAATGTTATAAGACCTGCTTATGAGCTTAATATCCCCGTTGTACAGGGTAAGGGCGACTATGAGGCAATTCAGCTTGTTAAGCCCGAATGTGCAAACATCATCGTAGAGAGCATCAAGCCCTGCGAGGATAACGAAAAGGCATTTATCGTGCGTATGTATGAGGCAGAGGGCGCTTACACAAACTGCCCCGTAGCTGTATTTGATGGCGCAAAGAAGGTTGAGGAAACCAATATGCTGGAGGAAGTTAAGGCAGAGGCTGATATGAGCAATGTTGTATTCACTCCCTTCCAGATTAAGACCTTCAAGATTACATACTGAGGTAAAATATGAGAAATTTTACCCTTGATTTAACTAACGAAAATGTTACCCTTACAGCTTATCTTCCCGATAAGTCAAGGGAAATGCCACACATGGAAAAACGCAAGGCAATACTTGTGCTGCCCGGTGGCGCATATAAATTCTGCTCAGACAGAGAGGCTGAGCCCATAGCATTCAAGTTTATGGGCAAGGGCTATGCCGCATTTATATTAAGGTATTCACTTAATGAGAATGCACAGTTTCCAAAGCCTCTTGATGATGCAGTTGAGGCACTCAGAATTATAAGAGAGAATGCAGATGACTGGGGCATAGCACCCGATAAAATCGCAGCAATAGGCTTCTCCGCAGGGGGTCACCTCTGCGCAGCCCTCTCCACAATGGGGGATGAAAGACCAAACGCTCAGATTTTAGGCTACCCCTGTGTGCTTGAGGAGATTGGCAAAATACTTGCCGCACCTATCCCTTCCATTGAGAAGGAGATAGATGATAAAACTCCTCCCGCATTTATCTTTGCATCCTGCGAGGATAAAACAGTGCCTATCCGCAATTCCTTAAAATACGCAGAGGCTCTTGATGAGCATAAAATTCCCTTTGAAATGCATATATTCTCACAGGGTTATCACGGCTTTTCAACAGCAGAGCCCACCGTATTTACTGAGGAAAAGGACTGGTCCTACAATAAGGACAGTGCAATCTGGTTTGATATGTGCTCAAAGTGGCTTGACCGCACCTTTGGCATATACTGATATATCAATAATTTAATCTTTAATAAAGGAGAAAAAAGAAATGGCAGCAAAAAAATCAACTAAAGCAGCCGCACCCGTTGAAGAAGCAGCAGAAGCAAAGCAGGAGCTTTGCGTTGTAACAGGTGCTAAGGGCTATGTAGGTCACACACTTGTTGAGGAGCTTCTTGCTCAGGGCAAAAAGGTTCGTATTTCACTCCACTCAGAGTGTCACGACTTTGACGAGCTTGACTGCGAAATCATCTACGGCTCAGTTACTGAGAAGGATCACCTTCTTGAAATCACAAAGGACGCAGATGTAGTTTACCATGTAGCAGGTATTGTTGATATTACCGGCACAAAGGATAAGCTTGTATGGGCTGTAAACTATGACGGCACAGTTAAGATGGTTGAGGCTTGTAAGGAAAACGGTGTTAAGACACTTGTTTACGTTTCATCTGTTGACTGCGTACCTGCAAAGGTAGGCGACACAACACTTATCGTTGAGCCCGATTCATTCAATCCCGACCTTGTTGAAGGCGCTTATGGTAAGTCAAAGGCAGCAGCTACTCAGTTTGTAAATGACTCAAACTGCGCTGAGCTCAAGACAGTTTCCGTACATCCCAGCTGTGTTATCGGCCCCAAGGATGTTCACGGTACAGCAAGCGTTTGCACAATGATTAACCTTTACAACATGGGTCTTTTCCCTGTAACTCTTAACTTCGGCGGCTACAACTTTGTTGACGTTCGTGACGTAGCAAAGGGTATGATTGGCGCAGCAGCTAACGGTAAGGGCGGCGAAAGCTACTTCCTTTGCGGCGAAATGCTTACAGTTAACGAGTTTATCGCAACTCTTGCAAAGATTAACAATAAGAAGGCTCCCAAGATTGCTCTTGGTAAGGACCTCCTCCTTAAAATGTGCCCACTTATTGAGAAGATTTTTGACGCAGTTAAGCTTCCTCCCGTACTTACTCCATTCTCAATCGGTAAGATTTGTGAAAACTGCAACTTCAGCTATGAGAAGGCAGCTAATGACTTCGGTTACGCTCCCATGACAGCTGAGGATTCACTCAGAGATACATCCAACTGGATTAAGGAATACGGCAAGAATCCTCTTCCCTTCGATATCGAAGAGGCTAAGAAGTACGCTAAAATCGTTGCTTCCGTTGCAGCTTCTCTCGTTGCAACCGCAGGCGTAAGAAAGATTATCAAGAAGTAATCTGAAAATTTAACGCTA
>JAKSQR010000047.1 GCA_024404065.1 Clostridia bacterium
TAGTTGTAATTGATGGTCAGGGCGGTAAGCTTGGCCAGCTTATAGTTGAAAATATTGTAAAAGAAAATGTAGATTGTGAGATTATTGCCGTAGGCACTAATTCTGCCGCTACAAGTGCAATGATTAAAGCGGGCGCTTCCGCAGGCGCAACAGGCGAAAACCCCGTCATAGTTGCCTGCCGTGATGCAGATATAATCACAGGTCCTATCGGTATTGCCTTTGCTGACAGTATGATGGGCGAGGTTACGCCCAAAATGGCTGTTGCCATCGGTCAGAGCAGCGCAGTAAAGTATTTAATTCCCCATTCCCACTGCAACAACCGTGTAATCGGGGTTAAAAAGATGAGCATGGCTGATATGGCAAAGGAAGTTGCAGAAAAAATTAAAGGAGAAGTAAAATGAGATATGTTTTATATGCTCTGCTTGCAGTAATCTGCATTTTTGTAATCTGCCTTGCAGTTGCAGTAATCAGAGCAATAAAAATCAAAGCAAAGCCTGCCGAAGGTGAGGGCAAAGCTACCTATACACCTGAGGAGGAGGCAAAGTATGCAAAGATGCTCTCCGCTATGGTGCAGGTGCCTACAATCTCTGTGCCTGAGAGTGAAAAAGCAGGTAAAGAGGTAGATATTTCAGAGTTTGATAAGCTTCAGGCTGTTATGGAGGAAAACTTCCCCCTTATCTTCAAAAATACTGAAATTACTAAGTTTGAGGGCAATATACTTTTCCGTTGGCAGGGCAAAGACAGCACTAAAGAGCCTATACTTTTAATGGGCCATCAGGATGTTGTACCCGCCGCAGAAACCACATGGGAGCATGACCCGTTTTCAGGTGCTATTGAGGGCGGCAAAATTCACGGCAGAGGCGCTATGGACTGCAAATGCACAGTATGTGCTGAGATGGCTGCTGTTGAGGAGCTTCTTGAGGAGGGCTTTGTGCCTGAAAGAGATGTTTACCTCGCCTACTCAAAGAATGAAGAAATCACCGGTGGCGGTGTTTATAAAATAGTAAATTATCTTAAAGAGAAGGGCATCCGCCTTGCCTGTGCAATGGACGAGGGCGGCGGCATTGTAGATGGTATTCTGCCCGGTATGGAGGCACTTTGTGCCGCAGTTGGTATAGTTGAAAAGGGCACTGCTCACCTTAAGTTTACTGCTGAGGGCAAGGGCGGTCACTCCTCTACACCACCTAAAGATACACCTATTGCAAGGCTCAGCGCCTTTGTATGTGATGTAGAAAAGCACGACCCATTCACCGCAAAATTCACCCCTGCTCTTGAGGCAATGTTCAGCCATCTTGCACCCTATCAGACCTTCCCATTCAGGCTTTTACTTGGCAACTTATGGCTCTTTAAGCCCCTGCTCAAGGTTGCTATGCCTATGGTTTCCCCTATGGCAAAGGCATTCCTTCAGACAACCTGCGTGTTTACTATGAGCGGTGGCTCAGAGGCACCTAATGTAATACCCGACCACGCTTATGTGGTAGCAAATATCCGCCCATCAATCCATCAGGATTTGGATGAGTGCTTCTCAATACTCTGCAACATTGCCGCAAAGTATGATATTAAGGGCGAAATCATTTTAGGTCAGAGTGCTTCAGCCGTTGTACCCCTTGACAGCGAAGAGCTTGCCTATGCAGGTCAGTGTGTTAAGGATTGCTTCCCCGGCTACTGCTTTACACCCTACCTTGTTACAGGCGGCACAGACTGCCGTGACTATCAGCCCGTTACCGACAACTGCTTAAGATTTACCCCTATCCGTATGGATTCACAGCAGCTTGCAGCTATGCACGCAGCTAACGAAAACATCAACACAGATGCAGTTGCTCAGGGCGTAAAATACTACAAATATTTCATTAAAAATCACAAGTAATTTTATCGGCTTCCCCTCACTCAGAGGGGAAGTTTTTTTGCTTTATAGTCACACTTATTTAACATTCAACTGTGTTGATTTTATATATATAATGTGTTATAATAAACCGACTATGGTGAATAAGTGTTTTTATTTTGAATTTCTCAGGTGAAGAAGGCTCTTTAGCTTTCTTCGTAATCTATAAATAATGAGGTTGATTTTATGTATAAAATTTCTCCTTCTGTGCTTGCAAGTGACTTCTCCCGCCTTGGTGATGAGGCTGAAAGAATGGAAAAATGCGGTGCTGACTACCTGCACCTTGATGTAATGGATGGTCACTTTGTGCCGAATATCAGCTTTGGCGCACCTGTAATAAGCTCAATCCGTAACAGATGCGGCTTAGTTTTTGATGTACATCTTATGATAAGCGAGCCCCTTAAATATATTGATGATTTTAAGAAGGCAGGTGCTGATTTAATTACATTTCATATTGAAAGTGATTCACCTGTTGAAGAAACTCTTGATAAAATCCACGCAGTGGGCTGCAAAACAGGTCTTTCAATTAAGCCTAAGACCCCTGCTGAGGATGTATTCCCCTACCTTGATAAAACAGATATGATTCTGGTTATGACCGTAGAGCCCGGCTTTGGTGGTCAGAGCTTTATGTATGACACAATGGATAAGGTTACCGCTATCCGTAACGAAATTAACCGCAGAGGTCTTGATGTAGATATACAGGTAGACGGCGGCATAAACGAAGAAACAGTTAAAGTTGCTGCTAAGGCAGGCGCAAATGTATTTGTAGCAGGCAGTGCAGTATTCCGTGCAGAGGATGCCTCTGTAATGATAGAAACTCTCAGGAAAAACGCTGAGAATTAAGGAGTGAAACAACTTGTCAGGCAAACAGGAAAAATCTGCTGAGGGCTACTCAACCGCCCGTATATTCGGCGATTATCTGCTTATGCTTTTAGTGCCTGCCGTTGTTTCCATCTACTATTACGGAAATGCGGCACTATCCACACTTATGGTATGCGCTTTTACGGCCTTAGGCTGTGACATACTTGGCAGTGCGCTTATAACAAAGCAGTTTTACATTAAAGATACAAGTGCCATCTGCTCAGGCATTATGATAGCTCTTATGCTGCCTGCAACCGCTCCCCTTTATGTGGGCGCCCTTGCAAGTGCCTTTGCAGTTATAGTAATCAAAGTTCCCTTTGGTGGCGGCAAGCACGCACCCTTTGTGCCCGCTGCAGCTGGCTTTGCCTCAGCGGCAGTATGCTTTAAGGAGTATGTATTTACATACAGCGGTGGCAGAGATGGTATGGTTACAAGAAGCCTTGGTGCTACCCTTCATTCAGGCGGCTCATTAAGGCTTACCGCCACAACAGTAATTGATATTTTAACAGGCAACTTTTATGGTCCTATGGGCACAGGCTGTGTGATTATATTTATAGCCTGCATTGTGTTTATGGCAATCCGCCGTAAGAATGCTCTTATCACCGCCCTTGGATTTATAGTATCCTGCGCAGTTATTGCCGTATTATTCCCCCGCACAAACGGCACCCGACTTTCAAGCCTTGTGCTTGAAATATGCTCAGGCTCCCTTCTCTTTACAGCTCTGTTTTTAATGACAGACTATGCAACTCAGCCGAAGCACAGTATAAATAAGATTTTGTACGGCTTATTTACCGGCATTATCTTTATGGCAATGAGGCACCTTGGTGCTTACGAAGAGCCTGCCTGCTTTGCAGTGCTTTTAGGCAATGCCTTCAGCTCATTTACGGATATCTTAGCTGAGAGGCTTCAGGTTATTTTCACCTCTAAAAAAGGTACAATGGAGGTAAAGATAGATGAAGCTTAAATTCAGTGATGTATTCTTTAAGGGGGCAGTTGAGTATAACCCTGTTGTAATACAGTGCGTTGGTCTTTGCCCTGTAATACTTGCATCCACAAACCTGAAGGATGCCCTTATAATGTCCGCTTTGATACTTGCAGATTTAATTATAAACTGCTTTATCGCAAGTGCATTACTTAAAAAAATTCCCAGAGCAATCCGTGTGGCAATCTATATGCTTGTAAGCCTTCTGATTGTTTTACCCACACTCTGGTTTATCGGCAGCAAATCACTTATGACTATGAGCCTTGCTATGAGGGTCTGCATTCCCCTTGTTGCAGTAAACTCTGTAACTGCTGTACATTGTGAGCAGTTTGCCGTAAAAAATAACGTACGCCTTGCCCTTTATGACGGCATTGCCGCAGGCTTTGGTGTAATGTTTATACTTGTTATCCTTGGCGTTTTAAGAGAGATTATCGGCAACGGCTCAATTCTCGGTTATCCTCTTGACCTTACATTTAAGCTCAGCGGTCTGCTTATGCCCTACGGTGCTCTTGTAGTGCTTGGCTTTATTGCAGCTATCTCAAAGGCTGTATTTACAGGCGGTCAGAAGCAGAAGCCTGCAGAGGAGAAAACTACCGAGGAAACTCCCGCAGAGGCACCCGCTCATGAGGAAACTGTGCCTGAGCAGATTGAGCTTGACCTTAACTACGTGGATAACGAAAATGATGAGTATGCTTACCTGCTCTCATCAGTAAATGAGCTCATCGCCTCCTTTGCAGACGATAAGGAAGGAGGTAACGAAGAATGAAAATAATTGCAGGTCTTTTTGTTACCGCCCTTTACACAATATTTGTGCAAAACCTTGTAATGTGCTCCGGCCTTGGTATGAGCGAAGCTATGCGTGTAGCCTCACGACCCGGCACATTTATAAAGTTTGCCTTTATGATTTCAGGCTTCTCCACAATCACAAGCCTTTTATGCAGTCTTATAGGCAGCTTTACAAGCCTTTACACATCTTATGTGGTAAAAGCTACTGTTTACGCAGTTGTGCTTGCCTCAGTTTACATTGTGGCAGCTGCTGTTATTGCAGTATTTACCAGAGATAAAGAGCTGCTTGGCACCCTTGGTATAGCAGCGCTCAACACCCTTGTATTTGCAGTGCCTTACATTAACGATACTGCAAACTACAACCTTTTAAGAAGTATCGGCTCCGGTCTTGGTGCAGGCTTTGCCTTTGTGCTTGCTGCCGCACTTATTGGCTCAGGCGCTAAAAAGATAGAAAAAAATACTAAAATACCCGAAATTTTCAAGGGCACACCTGCCATGTTTTTCTATGTGGCAATTATCTCCCTTGGATTTATGGGATTCACAGGCACAACCCTGTTTTAATACTGAAGAAGAAGTGACACAATGAAAAAAGGAACAATAGATAAAGCACTAAAGCCTTCACAGCGTAAAAGTATTTCAGGCTACTCTGCAAAATTTGCTCACAGCCCTGATATGGACATAAGAGCAAAAAGGCGTAACATTGCACGTATTGTAATAATTGCTGCTGCAATTATCGCCCTTGTGTACATTGGTTTCTTTTTAACCGACGTACTTATCAGAATATCTGAAGTACCACCTGTTAACGCACATATTTCTACGGAGGCTCACTCATGGATTTCATTCCTTTTAACTCAAGGCTGACATATCATAAATACCCTTATGGCGCTGTTGCAGAGGGCACAGAAATTACATTGCGTATTATTCTGCCCCGTAGCTTCGGCTGTAATGGGGCTGCCCTTCGCATACATAAAGATGGCGAAAACAGCTGCGATATACCTATGAGCTGGGATGGTATGCAGGGTGATAATGAGGAATGGTGGAAGGTAACCTTTACCCCCGCTGAGTCAGGCTTATACTACTATCACTTCTGCATTTACAACAGCTATAGCGAAAGTGTAATTACCCGCTTTGAGGGGTCAAAGGGTCTTATAAGTGCAGAGGGCGGTGAGTTTTTCTTTACCGCTTATGATAAGGATTTTGAAACCCCTGACAAAATCAAGGGCTCAATAATTTACCAGATTTTCCCTGACAGATTCTGCTTTTCAGGTAATGCCAAAAAAGTAAAGGCAGACACAAAAGTGCTTCGTGATGACTGGGGAAATGACCCTATGTGGGAGCCTGACAACACAGGTAAAATCAGTAAGTATGACTTCTTTCAGGGCGACTTTAAGGGTATTGAAAGTAAGCTCCCCTATCTTAAAAGCCTTGGTGTAGGCTACATCTACTTAAACCCCATTTTCCTTGCAGAGTCTAACCACAGGTATGATACCGCTGATTACGAAAAGCCGGATACCCTGCTTGGCACTCAGAAGGATTTTACATCACTTTGCAAAAAGGCAAAGGAGATGGGCATAGAAATAATACTTGATGGTGTTTTCAGCCATACAGGTGCAGACAGTAAATACTTTAATAAAAGCAAAAACTTCGGTGAAGGCGGAGCATACAATGATGTAAACTCCCCCTATTACAGCTGGTATAAGTTTGAGGAATACCCCGACAAATACGATTGCTGGTGGGGTGTGGATATCCTGCCCGAGGTTGACGAAGAAAACGACAATTATATTGAGTATATCTCCGCAATTCTTAAAAAATGGCAGAAGCTTGGTGCCTCTGGCTGGAGGCTTGATGTAGCTGATGAGCTGCCTGATAAATTCCTTGACGCCCTTCGCAAGGCGGTAAAGGCTCAGGATAAGGATGCCATTGTTTTAGGTGAAGTGTGGGAGGATGCCTCAGTTAAAATAAGCTACAGTCAGCGCAGGCGCTACCTTCAGGGCAGGCAGCTTGACTCTGTAATGAATTACCCCTACGCAGACGCCCTTGTGCATTTTGCAGTTACAGGCGAGGCTGAGGGCTTCAACGATAAAATTTCAGAATTAACTGAAAACTACCCCAAGTGTGTTGTGGATTGCCTTATGAATCATATCGGCACCCACGATACCTGCAGAATACTTAACAGATTAGGCACACTTGATGCCTACAAGAGCGACCACATCAACAGATATAAAGGTGATATGACCCCTGAGGAAACTGAGAGAGGCAAACGCCTGCTTAAAATGATATCTGTAATGCAGTTTACTCTGCCCGGTGTGCCAAGTATCTACTATGGTGATGAGGTTGCCGCAAGCGGTGGTGTAGACCCCTTCAACCGCAAGTGCTACCCATGGGGCAATGAGGATTTATCCATGCTTGCCCATTATAAAATGCTTGGTAAAATCAGAAATGAGCACCCTGCATTTATTGACGGCAGCTTTGTGCCTGTTTCAGACACTATGGGCTGTGTTGCTTATGAAAGACAAGGTCACGGTGAAAGAGTAATTACCGTTGCAAACCGCAACAGCCACCCTATCACCTACGGCTTACCAGGTGACAAATTTATATCCCTGACCGGTCAGGAAGTATCAGGGAATCAGCTGCACCTTGAAGGTGAATCAGCTGCAATATTATATATGAGTTGTGATTGATAATGGATATTTACGATCCCTTTGGTCAGAATAAAAAGAAGAAAAAATCTCAGATAGATAAAAAGCTTTATGCACTTATTGCGGCAGGCTTTACCCTTGTGCTTATCTTCTCAATAATCTTTATGATTAAGCAGGATAATCCCCTTGGTGGTGAAGAGGTAAAATCCACCACTGCAGGTGAGGCTGAGGAGGAAACCTCCGCTCTGCCAAAATCTGACAGCTACTATCTTTTCTGGGTAACTGATGCGGATAATAAAGAGCTGGAATTTCTTTGGGTTGCAAGGCTCAGAATGCCTAAATGCTCCCTTTCAGTTTACTCCCCCTCCACACAGGATTTAATTGTGGATGACGAAAGCAGCTACAGAATTGGTGACTATTACTCACTTTACGGCTCAAAACAGTTTGTAACTGCAATGGAAAAAAATTACGGCATTAAGTTTGCAAATTATATGGGCTCCACCGCACCTATGTTCAGGCAGATGGTAAACAGCATAGGCGGTGTTACACTTGATGTAAAGCACCAGATAAGCTACAGCGATAAGTTTAACCTTGTGCTTGGCAAAGGCGAAAACTACATCAAGGGTGAGCTTCTTTACAGATATCTTGAATATGTAGGCTTTGCTGAGGAGTTTGAGCTTTCAGACCGTAGTGAGGTGCTTATAGATATATTTGAGAGTGTATTTGTACCCGCAAACAGCAATAAGGCAAATTCCATCTTTTCACAGATTACAAACAATATGATTTCAGATATTACCATTGTTACCTTCTCCGAAAAATCTGATGAGCTGAATTATCTTTATGAGCACGGATTATCATCAGCAAAGGCAGAGAGTACAATAGAAGGTCTTAAGAGAGGCTAAAGCATGAAAAAAAGAACAATACTTGCCATTGTGGCAATAGCAATTGCTCTTATTTCTGTGTTCAGATTAAAACAGCAGTTTCCTGAGCTTACCTGGCCCGTAATTGATAATTACTCAAGTGACCCGGAAACAGTTACTGATAAGGGAAGCCCCTATAAAATTTACTACGACCAGCTGGCACCCATCGAAAAGCAGGCATACAACATGATTATGGAAGAAATCTACGATATGCCGGATAAAATCCTTGTGCCTGACCTTGACGAAAATGAGCTGGATAACGTATTTGAGGCTATCCTTTCAGATAATCCTGATTTATTCTTCCTTGGCAGAAGATGCTCAGTCAGAGCCGTACTCTGGAATAACTTCTTTCAGGCGGAGTACATAATAAGCAAAGAGGAATACCCTCAGCAGAAGGCTGAGCTTGAAAGAAAGACAAAGGAAATAATTGCTACCCTGCCAAGGGATAGTGAATATAACACAGAGCTGGCAATACACGACTACATAGTAAAGCATACGGATTATAAAATTGAAGAGAGGCAGTATGTTTACTCATCATCATACGGCTGCCTTGTTAATGGTATAGCCGCCTGCGAGGGCTACTCAAAGGCTGCAAAGCTGCTTATGGATGAGGTAGGCATTAAAAGCTACCTTATAAGTGGCACCGCAGTTACCTCACAGGAGGAGGGTGGCAACCACATGTGGAATATAGTTGAGATTGATGGTAAATACTATCACCTTGACTGCACATGGGATGACCCTATTACAGATAAGAATACCCGTACAATTCAGCACACCTACTTCAATGTATCTGACAGCGTTATTAAAAAATCTCACTCCAATTTTTCACTTAATTTAGACTGCTCCTCATCAGGTGCAAATTACTATGAGAAAAACGGTCTTATTTTCAGTGATTACAGCAGAAGTGATGAGGATAAGCTTGCAGATACCCTCTATAAGCAATATTACGCAGGTGTAAAGGAAATTCAGATAGGCTTCGGCTCAAAGGATTCCTTTGATGAGGCTAAAAAGCAGCTTATTACTGACAGCAGAATTTATAAAGTGCTCAGCAAAAAGGGTGACTACTTTGCACGTAAAATAACAGGCTACTATGAGAATGCTGATGCCTACACCCTCACCTTTATTTTTAAGTAAGAAAGGCGGTAAGCCAATGGATAAAGAAAGAATTGAAAAAGCGGTAAGAGAAATTCTTATTGCAGTGGGCGAAGACCCTGACAGACCCGGACTTGTAGAAACCCCTGCAAGAGTTGCAAGGATGTATGAGGAGGTTTTTGCAGGCCTTGAGGATGACCCCACACGCCATCTTAAGCTCTTTGATGAGGGCAGTGATGAGATGGTAATTGTGCGTGATATACCCATGTACTCCATGTGTGAGCATCACCTTTTACCCTTTGTAGGCAAGGCTCACATTGCTTATATACCTGCTGACGGCAAGGTAATAGGCCTTTCAAAGCTTGCAAGGATTGTAGACTCCTTTGCAAAGAAGCCACAGCTTCAGGAAAGGCTCACATCACAGATTGCCGACTTTCTCAATGATAACCTGCACCCCCTTGGTGTGGCAGTAGTTGTAGAGGCAGAGCATCTTTGTATGACTATGCGTGGTGCTAAGGCATCAGGCTCACAGACCCGCACATCTGCCCTTCGTGGCATTATGAGAAATGACGCAAAAACAAGAGCAGAGGCACTTTCCCTTCTTACAGGAGGCAGAGGCTGATGTTTAAGGCAGGCTCATATACTATGCCCCTTGGCAGCAAAACCTACATTATGGGCATACTTAATTACACACCCGATTCTTTTTCAGACGGTGGCAGATATTTCACTACCGAAAAGGCTCTTGAGCAGGCTTTACTTATGGAAAAGCAGGGCGCTGATATTATAGACTTAGGCGCAAACTCCACAAGACCCGGTGCAACAATTTTATCCGATAAGGATGAGCTTAAAAGGCTTGAGGAAAT
>JAKSQR010000048.1 GCA_024404065.1 Clostridia bacterium
AATTAAAGGAGAATTAGTCCAATGTCTTGGTTTATTTTTGCACTTATCGCAACTCTCGGCTGGGGATTTGCTGATTTGTTTTATAAGAAAGGCGCAGAGGATAACGACCGCTACTCACATCTTCAGACAGCTATCTGGGTTGGTCTTGTTATGGGTGCAGTAGCAATTGTTTTATGCTTTATACCTTCAGAAGAAAAAACAATAACACTCTCAAATTTCTTTATTAAAATCTTCCAGTATTCACCTGCTTCACTTGGCTATATAATCTCAATGGTTATTGGCTACGCAGGTATGAGATACCTTGAGCTTTCAATTATCTCCCCCGTTCAGAATGCGTCAGGTGCATTTTCAGCATTCATTATGATTGTATGGTTTGTTATCAGAGGCAAGGATTTAAGCGAAGAATACTCAGCCCTTGATATTATCGGTAACATCCTTATAGTTGTAGGCATAGTTGCACTTGCAATAGTTGAGCAGAAGCTTGCTTCAGCTGAAGCAGACTTAAAGCCCGAAGAGAAAAAATATAAGATGGGTGCCCTTGCACTTGCATTCCCCCTTCTTTACTGCTTATTTGATACCCTCGGCACTGCAGCAGACGGTATTTTACTTGATGACGAAGCTACAAGCATCGGCATTGGTGAAATAGATGTACTTATTCTCTATGGTCTTACCTTCTTTGTTGCAGGTGTTATTGCCTGGATTTTCCTGCTTATTAAAACCAAGAAAGCATATAACCCATTTGCAAAATCAGAAAAGAATAACGGAATAGCTGCATGCTGTGAGGAATTCGGTCAGGTATTTTATGTATACGCAATGGCAAGAAATCCCGTACTTGCAGCACCTATGATTGCATCATACTGCATTGTTTCAGTTATCCTTTCAAGATTTATACTTAAAGAAAAATTAAAAGCTTCACAGTATGCCTGTGTTATTTCAGTAATAATCGGCATTGTTCTGCTTGGCATTTCAGAAGGTCTGAGCGAAGCAGAATAACTGTGATACAGGAGCAATATGACATCATTTGATAAATACTCAAAATCAATTGAATTTGATAAAGTGCTTGAAAAACTTGCAGAGTTTACAGGCTGTGAGGATGCAAAAGAATTAGCACTTAATCTTAAACCAGAAACAGATCTGAATCTGGCTCAGGCTCTGCTTAATCAGACAACTGATGCCCACATGCTGCTTGCACGTTTTGGTGGACCTGCTTTTGGTGGAATTAAAAATGTAAATAACGCCCTTGCAAGGGCTAATGCAGGCAGTGTGCTTAACACAAGAGAACTGCTTGACATAGGCGAGGTATTAAGGGTAATCCGTTCACTTACTCAGTGGAGAAGTACAAATGCGGGTGTCAGCAGTGTGCTTGACTCACTCTTTAATGCTCTTATGCCAAATAAATATCTTGAGAGCGCTATTTTCTCAGCAATTGTTGCCGAGAATGAATTTGCGGATAGCGCATCCCCCACTCTTGCAGATATAAGACGAAAAATAAAAATACAGGAGAGCAAGGTACGTGATCAGCTTGATAAATTCACAAGGTCATCCACCTTCTCAAAATACCTGCAGGATAATATCGTAACACAGCGTAACGGCAGATTTGTTGTGCCCGTAAAAGCTGAGCACAGAGCAAATGTGCCCGGCCTTGTGCATGACTCCTCCTCAAGCGGTGCTACTGTATTCATTGAGCCTATGAGTGTAGTTGAAGCAAACAATGAAATTCGTGTGCTTCAGTCAAAGGAAAAAGAAGAAATTGAAAGAATACTTTGTGAGCTTTCTGCCACTGCAGGCGACTATGCTGAAAGCATTAAAAGCAGCTATGAGTGTGCAGTAGAGTTGAATCTTATATTTGCAAAGGCACAGTATGCCTATACACTTAAGGCAAGCCCTGCTATACTTAACGATAAAGGCGAAATTAACCTGAGAGGTGCAAGACACCCGCTTATTGACCCTAAAAAGGTTGTGGCAGTAGACATTACCCTTGGTAAAGGCTTTGACACTCTCGTTATTACAGGTCCTAATACAGGCGGTAAAACTGTATCCATAAAAACAATTGGTCTGCTTACTATGATGAGTATGTGCGGACTTATGATACCTGCAAATGACAGAAGTGAAATTTCAGTATTTGATGAAATACTTGCGGATATTGGTGATGAGCAGAGCATAGAGCAATCACTTTCTACATTCTCTGCCCACATGACAAATATCATAGATATTATGAACGCCGCAAATGACAGAAGCCTTGTGCTTATAGATGAGCTTGGCTCAGGCACAGACCCCGTAGAGGGTGCTGCCCTTGCTATGGCAATTATTGAGCAGCTTAATGCTCAGGGTGCAAAAATTGCAGCTACTACCCACTATGCGGAGCTTAAAGCTTATGCCCTTGAAACTCCCGGTGTAGAGAATGGCTGTTGCGAATTTGATATAAAAACATTAAGACCTACATACAGACTGCTTATCGGTGTACCCGGTAAATCAAACGCTCTTGCAATAAGCGAAAAGTTAGGCCTTAAAGAATCAGTTATCAAAAGAGCAAGCGACCTTGTTTCAAGTGAAAACAAGGAGTTTGAAACTGTTGTGGATAAGCTTGAGGAAACCCGCAAGCGTATGGAAACAGAATATGAGCAGGCACATATTCTTGCTGATAAAGCCGCTAAAGAAAAAGAAGAGGCTGAAAAGCAGAAGAAAGAAATTGCCCTGCTTCGTGAAAAAGAAATGGAGAAGGCAAAGGGTCAGGCTCTTAAGGTTGTAGAGCAGGCTAAACGTGAAGCTTATGCCTTACTTCAGGAGGTTGAAAAGCTTAAAAAAGAGCAGGCTAAAACAAAGGATGCCGCAGAGCTTGCAAGAAGAGCAAGGGCTGCTGTCAGAAAAGGCATAAGCGCTATTGACTCTGCTGCTGACCCCATTGTAGAAATTGATGACGATGAGGATTACATACTTCCCCGCCCTGTTGAGCCTGGTGATACTGTAATAATCAGAGACCTTGGCAAAACAGCAAAGGTGCTTTCCGCTGCTGATAAAAGCGGTAATGTAGAGGTGCTTGCAGGTGCATTACGCACAAGAGTTAAGGAAAGTAATCTTAAACTGACAAAGGCTGAAAAGCCTAAGAAAAATCCTGTATCAACAGCTAAATTCAAAGGCGAAAGCAGGCTTAATATGGAGGCACAGGCACGCATAGACCTGAGAGGTATGACGGTAGAGGAATGCCTTATGGAGCTGGATATGTTTATAGACAGAAGCCTTCGTACAGGTCTTTCAGAGTTTACTATTGTACACGGTAAAGGTACAGGCGCCCTGAGAAAGGCTGTAACAAGCTACCTGAAATCCTGCCCTTATGTAAAATCATCACGCCTTGGCGTATATGGTGAGGGTGAAGATGGCGTTACAATAGTTGTGCTTAAATAGTGTAAAGATTTATTGCTTTACCCCTTTGTAAATATATTGTAATATTCATTGAAATCTTAGTAAATCAGGCTATATTTTGTACCCGAATAGTCAGCAAAGCACTATTTGTAGTCGGCATAAACCCTTTATTTATATAATATATGCAACATATACAAATTATTGCTGTATTAAAAGCAAAATTTGGCTTGACAACCCACATCTTTTAATGTATAATGTGCACCTGTAAAGTTTTATTGCTTTACAGGTGATTTTTAATCTGAAAGAAAGGAGAGATAATTATGGCAAAAAACTATGAGATGGCAATTCTTATAGACTTTTATGGTGAAATGCTTACCGAAAAGCAGCGTGCTTTTCTTGAATATTACTATAACGACGATCTCTCCCTTTCTGAAATTGCTGAGAATGAAGGCATTACCCGTCAGGGCGTAAGAGATGCAATTAAAAGAGCAGAGGCTCAGATGATTGACATGGAAGAACGCCTTGGTATGGCAAAGCGCTTCAGTGAGCTCAGCGAAGGTCTTAAAGACATAATTGAATATTCTGATAAAATTACTGAATATAATCTGCATCATGGTCTTTCAAAAGAAATCAATGATATGAGCCTTAACATTAAATCAAAGGCTATGACATTGCTTGAAAGCTGATTGCACAATTTCTCATGAAAGAGGTGAATAACCTTGGCATTTGATGGTCTTTCAGACAGACTTGAAGCCACATTCAAAAACCTGAGAAGTAAGGGCAGCCTTACAGAGTCTGATGTTCGCTCAGCAATGAGAGAAGTTCGTATGGCTCTGCTTGAAGCCGATGTAAACTACAAGGTAGCCAAAGATTTCACCAACACAGTTACAGAAAAAGCCATAGGTGAGAAGGTAATGGAAAGCCTTACCCCCTCTCAGATGGTTATTAAAATCGTTCACGAAGAGCTTGTTGAGCTTATGGGTGGTACAAATGCAAGGCTTACTTACGCTGCACACCCACCAACAATTATTCTTATGTGCGGTCTTCAGGGTTCAGGTAAAACTACTCACTGTGCAAAGCTTGCACTTAAACTGAGAAAAGAAAACCATCGTCCCCTGCTGGTAGCCTGTGACGTTTACCGACCTGCTGCTATTAAGCAGTTACAGGTAGTTGGTGAGCAGGCAGGTGTTCCTGTGTTTGAAATGGGTCAGGGTGACCCCGTTGAAATCTCAAAAGCAGCTATAGCTGAGGCAAAGCTTAAAAGCTATGACTACGTTATCATAGATACAGCTGGTCGACTTCACGTTGATGAAGAGCTTATGAACGAGCTTAAAAACATCAAGGCAGAAGTTAAGCCTCACGAAATACTTCTTGTAGTTGACTCCATGACTGGTCAGGACGCAGTTAATGTTGCAACATCATTTGATGAGGCACTTGGCATTGACGGCTTGCTTCTTACCAAGTTAGATGGTGATACAAGAGGCGGTGCGGCTCTTTCAGCAAGAGCAGTTACCGGCAAACCAATCAAGTTTATAGGTACTGGTGAAAAGCTTGAAAACTTAGATGTTTTCCATCCGGACCGTATGGCTAACCGCATACTTGGCATGGGCGACGTTCTTTCACTTATCGAAAGAGCTGAGCAGGCTTTAGATATGCAGCAGGCTGAAGAGCTTGAAAAGAAATTAAGACAGAATAAATTTGACCTTAATGACCTGCTTGATCAGTTCAAGTCAATACGCAAGATGGGTTCCCTTTCAGATATGCTTGAAATGATACCCGGCATTGGCAAAAAAGCCAAAGATATTGACGTGGACGAAAGACAGTTTGACAGGCTTCAGGCAATTATTCTTTCTATGACACCAAAAGAAAGGGCTAACCCTGATATAATCAATCCCTCACGCAAAAAGAGGATTGCAGCAGGTTGTGGCCAGACTATTGAGGATGTAAATAAGCTTCTCAATCAGTACAGACAGATGCAAAAAATGTTCAAACAGATGAACGGCAAACCGGGCAAACGCCACAGAAAGCAGCGTATGAGATTACCTGCAGGCTTTGACCCATCACAGTTTGGGATGTAATACAGTAGGGGCCGTTAAAACGGCTAATAAAAACTGATGCATTTATAAATTAAGATTCTATATTTTTGGAGGAAAAAATCATGGCAGTAAAAATCAGACTTCGTCGCATGGGCGCTAAGAAAGCTCCTTACTATCGTATAGTAGTTGCAGATTCAAGATATCCCCGTGACGGCAGATTCATCGAAGAAATCGGCACTTACAACCCCGTTAAGACTCCTACAGAGGTTAAGGTTGACGCTGATAAGGCTAAGCAGTGGATTGCTAACGGTGCACAGCCCACAGATACTGTAAAGGCTCTTCTTAAGAAGGAAGGTATCCTTTAATGGAAAAATTACTTGTCAGTATAGCTCAGGGCCTTGTTGAAGATCCCTCTGCTGTTAATGTAACAGTAGAAGAATCCGACAATGCCACCATCTATCACCTTCACGTTGCTGAAGATGACATGGGCAGAGTAATCGGCAAGCAGGGCAGAATAGCAAAGGCAATCCGCACAGTTATGAGAGCTGCGGCTATACGTCAGAACACAAAGGTTGCTGTGGAAATTGATTAAGAATTATCTTGAAATAGGCGAAATAGTGGGTACACACTCCATACACGGCGAGGTTCGTGTAAACCCTTGGTGTGACTCCCCTGAATTCGTAAAGAAATTCAAAACACTTTACTTTGACAGTGAAGGTAAAAATCCTGTTAAAATAAAATCCGCAAGGCCCCACGGCAATGTGGTTTTAGTTAAGCTTGATGGTATTGATACTGTGGAAGAGGCTCAGAAAATGCGTGGAAAGATACTCTGGATGCGCAGGGCTGATGCAAAGCTTCCCGAAGGCAGTTATTTTATTGCAGAGCTTATAGGCTGTAAGGTTTATGACGCTGACGATAAAACTAAATGCTATGGTACACTTACTGATGTAAGTGAAACAGGTGCCAACGATGTATGGCATATTACAAAGGATAATAAAGAATATCTTATACCTGCAATACCTGATGTTTTAATTGAAACTGATGTAGCCAGTGACACTATCATTATCAGACCACTGAAAGGTATATTTGACGATGAGGATTGATATATTAACCTTATTTAAGGATATGTGCCTTAGTGTTCTGTCAGAAAGCATTATAGGCAGGGCCCGCAGTAACGGTCTTGTTGAAATAAACTGTCACGATATCAGGGATTATACCCTTGATAAGCATAACAGAGTAGATGATGCTCCCTATGGCGGCGGCACAGGTATGATAATGCAAACCCAGCCGATATACGACTGTTACAAAGCTGTATGTGAGGAAACTGGTACTAAACCACATCTTATATATATGTCCCCTCAGGGAAAAGTGCTTACTCAGGAGAGAGCTAAAGAGCTTGCTCAGATGAGTAACATTGCAATTCTCTGCGGTCACTATGAGGGTGTGGACGAAAGAATTATAGAAGAGATTGTAGATGAGGAAATCTCTATTGGAGATTACGTGCTTACAGGCGGTGAGTTACCTGCACTTGTGCTTGCAGATTGCATATCACGAATGCTTCCCGGTGTACTCCCTAATGAAGATGCATACACACTTGAAAGCCATTTTTCAGGCCTTCTTGAATACCCTCAGTACACTCGCCCCTATGATTGGCATGGTATGACCGTGCCCGAAGTACTCACATCAGGTCACCACGCTAACATACAAAAATGGCAGCGTGAACAAAGCCTCCAGCGAACACTGGAAAGGCGACCAGATTTACTTGAAAAAGCTGAGCTTTCTAAGAAAGACAAAGCTTTTCTTGAAACACTTAAATAAATTTATAAAAACACTTGAAAATTGTGGATAATTATGCTACAATTTCTCTCGTTATGTTAGGTTTTACTGAAAGAGGTGAACACAAATGAAGGAAGGAATCCATCCTAAGTATCAGCAGACACAGGTACGCTGTGCATGCGGTGAAATCGTTGAAACTGGTTCAACAAAGGAAAACCTCAGAGTAGATATCTGCTCAAAGTGCCATCCTTTCTACACCGGTAGACAGAAGCTTGTTGATACAGGCGGACGTGTAGACCGCTTTAATAAGCGTTTTGGTCTTAACAAATAATTACGTTATAAGTTCAGCGGTGCAGTTTTTGCGCCGCTTTGCTTTTTATGGAGAGTTATGGAAAGCTACAAGACTATAAGAAAAGAAGCTCTTGATGAATATGTGGTAAAAAAATCACGGTTTATCGGCCATATAAAACCTGTTACCACTCAGGAGGAGGCTCTTGCTTTTATACAGGAGATTTCCAAAAAGCACTGGGACGCAACCCACAACGTATATGCTTATATACTGCGTGAAGGCGGTGTAAAGCGTTTTTCTGACGATGGTGAGCCACAGGGCACATCTGGTATACCTACCCTTGATGTGCTTGAAAAAAGCGGACTTACAGACTGCTGTGTAGTAACTACACGTTACTTTGGCGGTATAATGCTTGGTGCAGGCGGATTGGTACGTGCTTACAGCCATAGTGCCTCAATTGCAGTTGCTGCAGGCGGCATTGTAACAAGAGCCCTTTGCGCAAGGCTGCAGGTAACCTGTGACTATTACTTCTATGGTAAGCTTTCCTCACTTGTGCCTGAAAATGGTGGAATTATAGAGGATACAATATTTGAGGACAATGTTACACTTATATTCAGGCTCCCCTGCTCTGATGTTGACAGCTTTAATGCAAAGCTGATTGATATATCAAACGGTAAATACTCTGCAGAAAAGACAGATGAATTTTTTGCAGATGTAGACTAAGTATAAAATCAAAACCCCTTCGGAATTTACCGAAGGGGTATTTGCTATCTTAAATTATTTATTTTCAAGATGGAAAAGACGAATGAAGTATTCAACGGCGTTGTTAATACCTACAAGAATCTTTTTACCAAAAAGCTTAAATGAGCTTGTTGCATTTGACTGAGTCTGTACTGTGCCGAGGTTTGCATTAAGGAATGCAGTTCTCTTAACTATAAAGTTATTGAGATACTCAACTGCTGAATCAATCTTATCGCTTACTTCTTTTGCAGAAGAAGTACCGAATGTATTCCAGCGGATATGATTCATAATTGCAGAATCTTTAATCTGTGCTGCGTAGTCATTAAACTTATCACCGCACCAATCTGTTGCTGCTGCATAAATATCAGCATCCCAATACTCTTTACAAGCCTTTACAAACTCAGGCTTCTGAGCAAGAAGGTTATAGATGGTAGGTCTTTCTGAAGCATCAAATGAGCCGAAGATTGTATCTCTGTACATTCTGCCAAAGCATACTGTAAACTGCTCAGGGTTTGTGTAATCAAGACCATATCTCTTATCTCTGTTTGAGCCGAATGCTATATCATAGTCCCATACAGGACCTGCGTAAAGAACGCCGTCCTTTGATGAATCAAGATAGAAGTAAGAGCTTGTAAGACCTGAATCCATATTTGAAAACCACTCACTCATTGTGTAATACTTTGCAAGTGATTCAAGATTTGCAAGGTCTGTGTAAGCCTCGCCCTTATCGTTTTTGCCTGTCTTTGAAATTACAGCATTTTCAAATCTCTGATAGTAATCGCTGATAAACTCCATCTGAGCCTTTGAAGCATACTCAGGCTCTTTCATAATGATAGGCTGGCTGTTGCTTGTAACAAAGCCGCTGATTTCAGCTGCGTATCTGTTTGCAAGCTCCATTTCAAGAATGTAACCACCTGTTGTGGTGCTATCCTCAGTTTCAGGAATTTCAACATATTTAAGTGTATTCTCAAGAAGACCTGAATACTTGCCGTATACACCGCCTCTTGCAAGGTCATCCATATTGAAATCTTCGCCGTATTCGCTAAGGCAGATTTCTTCATTTACATCGTCAAGATTTTCAACATCAATTCTCTTGCTGTCTGCCTCAATCTTGCTTGTAAGAAGATATGAGCCCTTATATTCGTTATTTATATAAAGGTCTGTGGGTGCATACTCGGGTGAGTATGGCATACCTGCCTGTGCAGCAGCTGCATAAGCGATGGCATTTCTCATAAGAGTTGCATCATCTACGTTAGCAATAAGGCACCATTTCTTGCTCTTCTGCATACCGAATACTTTGCACTTTTTATTAAGCTTGATATTATAGGGGCGCTTATCATACTCCCATGTCTGATTACCTCTGCCCTTAATCTGGTCAAGCTTATTATTTTCGGTCTTGTTGCCGTCGTCATCCTCTACAAGAGTCTGACACTTGCCCTTTGCATCATAAATATAAATTGAGCCACTTTCTTTATTCTCTTTGCTTGCGTGAATTGCATCAAGAGAATGGCTTTCGGTCTCAATAAAGATTGAACCTACACCTGATGAAGCGATTACGTTATATTTATAATCTGCGCCATCAATAGTGAGTGTGCCTGATGTGCCAAG
>JAKSQR010000049.1 GCA_024404065.1 Clostridia bacterium
TCTTTACCCTCGTTAAGCAGCTTGCCCTTGTATGATATGATAACCTTTGGCTTTACCTCACCGCCTGTATATACCTGGTCCTGAATTGGGGTAATATTTGCCTCACCTATACTGCGGGCAATAATTGCAAAGTTAATATTGCAAGCGAAGGTTTTATACTTATCAAGGCCTGTTATTTTGGCTGTTGCTGTGCCTACATTTAAGTTATCAGAGTATGTTACCTTGTAATCAAAGCCCTTTACAAGCTCTTTTCCGTTGACGGATACATTAAAATCGGGCTTTATTAAAGTGCCTGTGTAGGTTTGGTTTGGGATTGGGTCAACCTGAAATGTGGTTACAGGTATGCCATTTTGCTGGGCATACTGGTAGGCATAAGAGCCCGTTGTGCAGTAAAAAGTAAGCTTGTTGCAATCGTCAAATGCGTTCTCAGCAATACTTTTTACACTATCTGCAATTATTGCGGTTTGCAGGTTATCACAATCAGCAAATGAAAGCTCGTTTACAGTGGTAACATTGCCGCCGATTGCAACAGTTTCAAGGGAGTCGCAATCTGTAAAGCTGCCATAGCTGATGGATTTAAGATTTGAGTTGCCATCATCCTTTGATGCGCCTAAAACAGCTATAGTTACACCGCTGTTTCTGAAGCTGTCGCTAAGTAATTTTTCTGTATCATCAAAGTTAAAAATACCAAGGGATACACAGCCTTCAAAGGCTTCACTACCTATATATTTTTTATCTACATCCCACTCAAAGCTTGAAAGCGAAACACAGTCCTTGAACATTCCACTGCCAAGAAAGTTTACAAGAGAGGACATTTTTAATTTTTTGAGGCTGTTACAGCTTGTGAAAACATTATTGCCAACCTCTGTAACAGTATCTGGTATTTCAATATTATTAAGCATTGTACAAAAGCTGAATGCTCTGTCACCAATAAGCTCAAGATTATTTGGCAAGTCAAGACTAATCAGATTCTGGCAGTTATAAAAGGCGTCATCACATATTTTTTTGATTGTGTTGGGTAGTTTGATACTTGTTAAAGGCGAATCCTTAAAAGCGCCCTCACAAATAGTGGTAACAGGCTTGCCCTTTATGGTTTCTGGCAGTGTTATTTCACTGTCACTACCAATATATTCTGTTATTAAAATAGATGAAGAGGTTTCTTCGTATTTCCAATTTTTATCCACAGAGCCTAATACATCAGCAAGCTGAGCATAAGTGGAAACTCCGTTTGCTGAGATTATTCCGAACAAAAATATAACTGTAAATGCAAAACACATTATCTTTTTCATTTTGCTTTTCAAGATACCACCTCCTCAAGGATAAATGCACAGTTGCAGCCTTCATATTCTATATTAACCTGTGCTTTTTCTTTGAATATTTGCCTGTTTTTCTCTATGGTAACGATATATTCATCAGGTGTAAGCTCTTTCTCATTCCCTGTGCTGTAAACGGCAAACACACGCATTTGTGAAAGCTCAGGCTCACCGTGATAGGTAAAGTCATAGCCTTCAGGGAAGGTGGCATAAATTGAATTAAGAATAGGAGTAGACTTGGAATTAAGCACTCTGATTTTAAAGCTTTTACTAAAGCCCACAGCAGAAACTGTTACACTTTGCTCACAGGCTTTTTCCGAAAAATTCTCGGGTACTTTTACGCTGTAATTATCAATCTCTTTTTTGCCCTTTGTTGTGATTACATAAACCTTAAGACCCTCTGTGCTGAAATCTTCGCCAACGTAGTAATCAGTTTTGAAGCTTTCATCAAACTCAAGCCCTATGCCATTTATGATTTCCTGTGCCTGAGTGGTTTCATCAGTTTCTAAAGTAGGCTCAGGCTGTGTATACGAAATGGTATTATGATTAAAGATTTTTCTGAAACGCTCAGCAGTTGCTTTTACAATTTTAGAGTTATGATTATTTGCAGTAATAAATACGCCTGCAATTATTACTGCTACTGCAGCACAGGCTGCTAAAGCCTTAAAGAAAACGGATGCCTTTGATGATGTTCTAGTTACACTGCCACTCTCAGAGATAACAGAAACAAACTCGGATGTACCATTTTTACGAATATCGTTTATTGCAGCTGCATACTCGTCAATCAGGTCAAAATCCGCTTCGTCATTCTTTTCAAGCTCTGCATCTATAAGACTGTTGAGATACGCACAAAGCTTTTCTTCAAAATCCTGTGAGAAATCTTCGCTTAAAAGAACAGATTTATCTACTGTTATTTTATTCACTGCATCCGCCTCCTTTCTCATAAACTAATCGTTTAACTTTATCCCTTAATCTCAACAGCCTCATTGAGACCGCTGTGGGGGAAATATTATATAGCTTTGCTATATCATCAACGCTGATTTTACGGCAATACCTAAGGTCATACAGCTCTTTTTCTTTTTCGTTCAGAGTTTTAATAAGCTCCTCTGCAAGCAAATCATAATCTGTTTCATCAACTGCCTTCAGATAATCATCTTCAAAAGCGGTTGAAATATTCTCTGCATATTCAAGGGGAACGGTGTGTATAGCTGATTTTGCATTTGCAACCTTTCTCTGCTTTACAAAGTTTTCTGCAGTTCTGTAAAGAAACGCTCTTGGGTTTTCTATTATTTCACCGTCAGAAAGCTTGCACTGTAAAACAACAAAGGCATCCTGAACACAATCATCGGCATCCTGCCTTTCGCCATTCAGCCTGGCGAGACAGTAATCCAAAAGCTTGTATCTGTAATTTTCAAAGCATTCTTTTATAAGCTCATTCGCAGCCTGCTTTTCCATCTTCCCCCTCCTTTCTGAAATATGCTCTCATTATGTAGTCAACAAAAATCCGAAATCTAACGAAATTTTTCTTTTTCATATTATAACATAAATAAACAACAATTGGTATTTTCTATATTCAGATTAAATCTTTGATTGATGAGCAAAAAAACAGGCGGCTACATAAAGCAGCCGCCGTATAGTATAAAAGATTATTTTTCAGTTTAATTATAGCACCTCAAGTGTTTTTACCACAAAATCATATATGCGTTTTGTGGAGGGGATGGAAAGCTTTTCGTTTGGTGTGTGGATATCCTGCATATCAGGTCCGATTGATACGCAATCCAGCCCATCTATTTTGCCTGCTAATATGCCACATTCAAGGCCTGCGTGTATGGCGGTAACCTCTAAATCCTTTCCAAAAAGCTCTTTATAAGCCTCCGTCATTTTATCCCTTAAGGGTGATTCTTTCTTATACTCCCATGCAGAGTAATCTCCCCCTGTTTCTACGGCGGCGCCCTGCTTTGCTGCCATCTGCTCAAGGGTGGTTATAAGCTCATATTTTTCCTCATTCACACTGCTTCTTACCGAATAGCCAATGTGAATTTTATTGCCCTCTGTTTCGGCTATGCCGGGGTTAAGTGAGGTCTGCACAAGGCCCTCAATTTCGTCACTCATTCTGATAACACCGTAGGGCATTGAAGCCATAAAGGATATAAGCTTTGTGCTTGAAGCTAAATCAAAACAGCTTTGTGCGGTGGTGTTTTTTACCTCAAGAGTAATATCGGGGTCACTGAGCATATAAATTGCCTTGATGGTGCTTATGAAGCTGTCCGCCCTCTCCTGCGAAAAGGATTCGGCACAGATAACTGCGCTGCACTCACGGGTAATGGCGTTACTCATTTTTCCGCCTTTAAGCTCACTTACATAGATGGGGCTGTCCTGAGAAAGCTCCCTTAAAAGCATACCCATAAGGCAGGTTGCGTTGGCGTAGCCCTTGTGTATTTCTGCACCTGAGTGTCCGCCGTGAAGTCCTGTAATTTTAAGCTCATAAGCGGGCAGATTATTCTGCTGCTCTGTCATATCAAAATATATATCTGCTTTACAGCCCCCTGCACAGCTTACCCATAAAACAGACTCGGATTCCGAATCAAGATTTATAAGCTTTTTGCCCTTTAAGGATGATGTATCAAGACCGGTTGCACCCAGCATACCGATTTCCTCATCTACGGTGAATACCACCTCAAGGGGAGGATGTGAAAGGCTGCTGTTATCAAGTATTGCAAGGCAGATTGCTACGGCAATGCCGTCATCACCGCCGAGAGTTGTGCCCTCAGCAGATATAAACTCGCCGTCTGTTTTAAGCCTTAAGCCTTCCTTTTCAAAGCAGATGTCACAATCGGGATTTTTCTCCCACACCATATCAAGATGACCCTGCAGTATAACGGGCTCTTCATTTTCCCTGCCCTCGCTGCCATCTTTGAAAATAATAACATTATTCAGCTCATCCTGAATGTATTTAAGTCCGTGCTCCTTTGCAAAGGTGACACAGTAGTTGCTTATTCTGTCTGTGTTGCCTGAGCCTCTTGGCACTGCGGAAATCTGCTCAAAATATTCAAAAACCTTTTTTGGCTCAAGGCCTGATAAAACTCCCATATTTTTACCTCTAAAAAATCCCACCCTTACGGATGGGATATACTTAATAAGTGAAATCTACATCGCTGTCTTTGTAAAGCGGTGCATTTTTATCCTTCTCAGAAAGGATGGGGTCAGTAACGCCCCAATCAACGCCTAATTCGGGGTCATCAAAGCGGACGCTTCTGTCATCGGCAGGTGAATAAAAATCGTCTACCTTGTAGGAAAGCTCAACATCCTCTGTAAGTGTTACGAAGCCGTGAAGGCAGCCCTTGGGGATGTAAAGCATACACTTGTTTTCTTCGGTCAGCTTTACCGCAACCTTCTTAAGATATGTGGGTGAGCCCTTGCGGATATCCACAGCCACATCAATAATCTCACCACGGGGGCAGGAAACAAGCTTTGCCTGTGAGTGGGGATTCTTCTGGCAGTGAAGACCTCTGATAGTGCCTTTGACACTTGAATATGAGCGGTTATCCTGCACAAAGACGGTATCTATGCCTGCCTCTTTGAATTTCTCAAATGAGTAGCTCTCATAAAACCAGCCACGGTTATCGCCGAAAACCTGAGGCTCTATAAGATATACGCCTTCAATTTCAGTCCTGGTTATTTTCATTCATTAACGCCTCACCTTCAGAGCCCCAGCAGGGTTTCTCACCGGGTCTGTCTGATGAATAAAGTATTTTACCTTCTGCAACGGAGAGAAGGTGCTGACCATAAGAGGATTTGCCATACTTTTTGGCGGACTCAATGAGCTCTTCCCTTGTAATCCAGTTATTATTATACGCAATCTCCTCAGGGGCGGAAATCTGAATGCCCTGAAGCCTTTCAATGGTGCGGATAAAGTTGGACGCATCAAGAAGATTATCTACTGTACCTGTATCAAGCCATGCGTAGCCTCTGCCTAAAAGCTTGATATCAAGCTCCTCATTATCAAGGTAAATCTGATTGATATCGGAAATCTCAAGCTCACCTCTTGCAGAGGGCTTAAGGGATTTTGCATACTCAACTACCTTATTATCGTAGAAATAAAGGCCTGTAACAGCATAGTTTGACTTAGGCTCTTTTGGCTTCTCTACTATTGAAACAGGCTTGTTATTCTCATCAAATTCCACTACGCCGAAAGCCTGAGGATTCTCAACATAGTAGCCGAAAATTGTAGCTCTGCCTTCGTTTTTAGCAGCCTGACGCAGAAGATGGCCAAGACCGCTGCCGTAGAAGATATTATCACCAAGCACCATAGCAACGCTGTCGTCACCGATGAAATTCTCAGCAATGATAAATGCCTGTGCAAGACCATCGGGGCTTTCCTGAACAGCGTAGCTTAAGTTAAGACCAAACTGATGGCCATCACCAAGAAGCTGTGAAAACTTGGGAGTATCTGTTGGAGTGGAAATAATAAGTATATCTCTGATACCTGCCAGCATAAGAGTTGACAGGGGGTAATATATCATAGGCTTATCGTAAACCGGTAAAAGCTGCTTACTTGTAACAAGGGTTAAGGGGTAAAGTCTGGTGCCTGAACCGCCTGCTAAAATAATACCTTTCAAATGAACACTTCCTATCATCTGACTGAATTGTGTATTACTTTTATATCATTTTACTATGCCATTGTCAACAAATCAGGGTATGTGTCACCTTTTTGTAACCTAAAATGTGTAATTTTTTCTTTACAAAAAAGCTCATAAAGAGTAAAATATCAGGTGTAAAAAATCTTTAAGAGTGGTACCGTGATGCCCACAAGATTTTGCATAAAATATCTGATTGTTTTGTGCGGTCTTGCATTGGGTAAGGCCGCTTTTTTTCAGGTGATTTTATGGAATTTAAGTCTTATATTATGGATGAGCAGGCTATAGGCAGAGCTCTTGCCCGTATAAGCCATGAAATAGCAGAGCGTAACCCTGAGGAAGAGGAAATCTGCATAATTGGCATTATGAGCCGTGGAGCTTCCATTGCGGATATACTTGCCAAAAAGGTTGAGGCTTTAGGAATTAAAACAAAAACAGGTTATCTTGATATAACCCATTACAGAGATGACCTTAGTGAAAAAAGCCCTCTGCCCCAGATAAGCGAAACCAAAATAGATTTTGATATTACAGGCAAAACTGTAATTATGGCGGATGATGTGCTTTTTACAGGCCGCACAGCAAGAGCTGCTATGGAGGCAATTATTGCCCTTGGCAGACCTGCCCGCATACAGTTTGCAGTATTGGTTGACAGAGGTCACAGAGAATTGCCCATAGTGGCAGACTATGTAGGCAAAAATGTGCCTACTGCACGCAGTGAGGTAATAGTTGTAAACATTCCCCCGTTTGACAGTGAAATAAGCGTGGCAATTTATAACAAGTGAATTATCGCCCAGAGTGGCGTTTGAAAAATTTGGAGGTATATTTATGAAACTTGTCTATGGTGTTCAGGACAAACCCAAGGCTGGTCAGATTGTAGTATTTGCTTTCCAGCAGTTACTTGCAATCCTTGCAGCAACAATCGCTGTTCCCTCAATCGTAGGTAACGGCATGAGCCAGAGTGCAGCTCTTTTTGGTGCTGGTGTTGGTACAATCGTTTACCTTCTCTTCACCAAGTTCAGAAGCCCTGTATTCCTTGGTTCATCATTCGCATTCCTTGGCTCTATGTTTGCAGCATTCGCTGGCGCTGCTTCAACAGCAGCTGGCTACGCAGGCCTTATCATCGGTGCTATCTTTGCAGGCCTTGTTTATGTTGTAATCGCAATCGTAGTTAAAATTGCAGGCGTTAAATGGGTAGGCAAGCTCATGCCCGCAGTTGTTATCGGCCCCACAGTTTCCATCATCGGTCTTTCACTTGCAGGCAATGCTGTTGGCGATGCTCTTAACAGCAGCAAGAACCTTGTTGATGGCGCATTTGTAATGGGCGCTAACGGTTGGGCATGCTTCATCTGTGCTCTTGTTACTCTTTGCACAGTTATCATTTGCTCAGTATTTGGCAAAAAGATGGCTAAGCTCATCCCCTTCATTATCGGTATACTTGCAGGCTATGCAGTTGCTGCAATCTTTACATTAACTGGTAAAGAAAGCCTTCAGATTATCGATTTCTCAGTATTTAAGGATATGACAATCTTTGCTGTACCTGATTTCTCATTCCTTCAGGCTGCAAAGGGCATTAAGGAAATTGATGCTGCTTACATTGCTATGATAGCAGTTGCTTATGTTCCCGTTGCTTTCGTTGTATTTGCTGAGCATATTGCTGACCACAAAAACCTTTCATCCATCATTGATCAGGAGCTTCTTGAGGACCCCGGCCTTCACAGAACACTTCTTGGTGACGGCGTTGGCTCAATGGTTGGCTCAATCTTCGGCGGCTGCCCCAACACCACTTATGGTGAATCCGTAGGCTGCGTAGCTATTACAGGTAACGCTTCCGTAGTTACAATTATTGCAACAGCTATTATGGCTATTGTTATTTCATTCTTTGGTCCCTTCGTTACATTCCTTTCAACTATCCCCGGCTGCGTAATGGGTGGCGTTTGCATTACTCTTTACGGCTTCATCGCAGTATCCGGTCTTAAGATGATTCAGGATGTTGACCTTGGCGACAACAGAAACCTCTTTGTAGTTGCTACAATCCTTATCTGCGGTATCGGTGGTATGACCCTTAAAATCGGTCAGGTTACTCTTACTGAAATCGCTTGCGCACTTATCCTTGGTATCGTTGTAAACCTTGTTACCAACATTGGCAAAAAGGACGCAGCTGCAAAATAATTCAGCTGATTTTCTGAATTAACAATTCACCCTCTTCTGAGAAATCGGAAGAGGGATTTTTACTGTCATTTTATATAATATTTTATAATATATTTCTACACTTACATTCATTGATATTTTAACTGACTAAAGTGTATAATTAGAGTTGCAGTAAAACTATTAAGGAGAGAAAGTATGGCAAGAAATGTAAAACTTCAGAAGCCGGATGTTGGCGGCACTATGAGTAAAAAAGCCAGAGCAGTTTTTGCAATTCTGCTGGTTGTATTCATAGGTATGTCCGTTTATATGTCCTTCTCCATGATTTCCCGTAAAACCTATGAGTACAAATACTCAGAGAATTATGAGCCCTTAGGCAAAGCGGGATGGGTATTTGATGGCTTCAACGGAAACTCCGCAACCGAAACCTTAACCATTGATAAGGTGATGGAAAAGGTAAACGGTGAGTGGACCGAAACAGAGAATAAAATTATCGCTGTAGACAGCTACACACTTATCAGCGATGAATATGTAAAATATATTTACATTGGTCCTGATGTTGAATATATTGCTGACCAGGCGTTTGTATACTGCAAACAGCTCAGAGCCTTTTATGTAGACGAGAATAACCCTAACTACGCTTCAGTAAACGGCATTCTTTACACAAAGGATATGACTGAGCTTATCTCCTACCCTATCTGCCATTGCACTCAGGTTGTAATAGATGATGTTAAGGCTGCAGGTGAGGTTACTAACATAGGCAGAGAAAATGTAGAAAAATTCACTGTAAAGGGTGTATACATCAGCGGTGACGAAGCAAAAAGCACTCTCTTTACCGCTATGAAAAACTACATTAAGGATAACTACTCAGGCGATTTTGATTTCTTTAATGAATTCAGAGAATTCAGCCTTATGATGGATGAGGGCGTATATGCCCCCTACATAGGCACATATTATCAGATTACCGAAAAAGCTGCAGACTCAATTACTGTTGAAAGATATTGGACCTGCGATGAAAAATATGAAATACCTGAGGGCGTTACAAAGATAGATGCAAAGGCATTCTATAAATGTGACAGACTCAGAGAAATCACAGTACCATCAACAGTAAAATCAATTGGCGAAATGGCATTTTTCAAGTGCTACGGCGTTTCACTTATCGCCCTGCCCGATGGCCTTGAATTTATAGGCAATGACGCTTTCAGCTACTGCGAAAATATGAGATATGCTATGTATATCCCTGCATCTGTTAAGGAAATCGGTCACCACGCTTTCTATAAGTGTAATGAAGATATGGATTTCTACATGGGTGCAAAGAGTGAAAACGACCTTACTCTTGGCGGCAGATGGCAGCCCAGAAATGATAATAAATTCAAAGCTAAAGACCCACTCTGGGGCAAAGCAAGAAAAGACTGTGACGACTATAATAACGGCAGATATGCTGAGGATGCAAAGGCTTTAGCTGAGGCTGAGGCACAGGCTCAGACCAACACATCAAGCAGCTCCGGTAAGGGTGAAATGAATACAAAGCTTGTAGCAATACTTATGGCAGTATTCTTTGTACCTGGCTTCCTTTA
>JAKSQR010000005.1 GCA_024404065.1 Clostridia bacterium
CCTAAATCCCTGCAGTTTATTATATTTTCTGTTTTAAGTATGGTCATAATATCTCCTGCAAAATCAAAAGGCAGATTGTAATAAAAAAAGCACCGATGATTCGGTGCTTGATTTTGGAGCGGATGACGAGGCTCGAACTCGCTACCTCCACCTTGGCAAGGTGGCGCTCTACCAGATGAGCTACATCCGCAACTGCAAGAGGGATTATAGCAAACAATATTTCAATTGTCAAGTGTATTTTTGAAAAATAAATTCAGATTATACCGAAGGGCTTAAAATCTCAGCAATATCTATTGCAATAATTATGAATTTATATTATTATATGCACATACTAAATTCAGGAGAGAGATTTATGAAAAAGAATCTGCGCATAATCATTTCTGCACTTCTTGCTCTTATAATGGTAATTGCCTATATTCCCGCAATCACTGTAAGTATTGCAAAGGAAGCTGACGGCGAATCCGAAAGCGATATTTCATCATCTTTAACTGATGAAAATGAAACCTCAGAAGGCGAAACATCAACAGATGAGGAAACCACTGCCCCTGAAACAACCACAGAAAATGTGCAGGAGGAACCTCCAACCGAAACCACAACTGAAAATACAGCATACAAGCTTAATCCTATAAAAAGATATCTCAGCACCCACGCAATATTAAGCTATATGTACTCCCCAAGAGATGATTATTATTTTGTAAGCCAGCCAAGTGCATGGCAGAAGCCATACGGCTTCAATAAAGCCTATGACCTTGTATCCCCCTATATTCTGCTTGAGTATGACTATGTAAGAGTTTACTTCCAGTATGAAAAGCAGGATTATATGATTCAGATGTGGAAGGGTCAGTATGGTATGGTTTTCTTCGGCGGTGAGATAGGCGTTTACGCAAAGCCTCACTCAGATGAGCCCGATAAGCTCTACACAACCTACAAGGGTGTAGACGGTAATGAAAGACCAAAAATGCAGATTACCATGTATCACGACCCTGCCCACAGAGGCGATTATCAGCGCATATTCACCACCCCTTATGAAAAAACATGGTGGGCAACAGGCTTTAAGCCCGGTCACCTTACTCAGGAGGAGCCTGCAATAGAGCTTCGTCAGGAGGGCAAGGTAACCTTTAAGAATGAGGAGCTTGCAACACTCTTTACACAGGGTCTTAAGGAATGCGGCTTTGAAGACGGCACAGGTATAGATGCCTGCACACAGGATGGAAAGACCGTTTACTACACATGGCAGAATATAAACCACGCAGAAAGCACAATGGGCGTTAAGGTATTTACAGGCACTGTTGCAGCAACCACAGCATTTTTAATGGCTCCGCTGCTTGCACCCGTATGGATTACCGCTTTAGGCACCTTCGGCGCACTGTGTCTGCTTGCAGTAATTGTGCTTTAATCAGCGTTTAACACAACATATAGTGTTAAGGGGCATAAGCCCTGAAACCCTTGATAAATCTATAAAAAACCCTTGACTTTGGTGCTATATTATGATAATATAGTTGCACCTCTGCGCAAGGGTTTATTTTTTGTACCCTTAATAACGGATGCAGAGGGAGGCTTAGCTTCAGGTCGGTTACCTGATAGATCGAGGCTGAGGCTGATGAATTCCGAATAATGGAGGTGCCGCACATGGCTGCTAACGGTAAGAGAGTCAAGATTACACTTGCTTGCACCGAATGCAAACAGCGCAATTACAACACAAAGAAGAATAAGCAGAACACACCCGACAGACTTGAAATGAACAAGTACTGCCGTTTCTGCAGAAAACACACTCTTCACAGAGAATCTAAGTAAGCAGGAGGTAAACCTAATGGCTAAGAATGAAGTTTCTACAGCTGCTGAAAAGGTTGCCGCCGCCGAAAAGAAAAAGGACAAGAAGCCTGCTAACCCCAATGGCAATTGGTTCCAGAGAGCTGGCAAGGCAATCAAAAAGTTCTGTAAAGATCTTAAAGGCGAAATCAAAAAGATCGTATGGCCCGATGCAAAGACAGTACTTAAATCAACTCTCGTTGTTTTAGTAATGGTTGCAATCTGTGGCGCAGTAATATTCGTTATAGATACATTACTTTCAAAGGGTATCGACGGTCTTCAGAATTTAGCTGAGAACAAAGCTGTTGTTGAAGAAACAACAAAAGCAGCAATGATAGCCGCAAAAAGCTTTTTCATTGCTTAACTGGGAGGTAAACTATGTCTGTTGAGACAAAATGGTATGTAGTTCATACCTACTCCGGTTATGAAAATTTGGTTAAGACCACTATTGAAAAGATGGTTGAAAACCGCAAAATGCAGGACCAGATTTTTGAAATTAAGATTCCTGTGGAAATAGTTGAGGACGCAGAAACTCATAAGGAGATTGAGCGTAAGCTTTTCCCTGGCTACGTACTTGTTAAGGTAGCCGTAATGCCCGATCAGGACAATCGCCCCAAGATGAGCGATGAAACCTGGCTTCTTATCAGAAACACAAGAGGCGTTACAGGATTTGTAGGTCCCGAAAATAAAGCAATTCCCCTTACAGACGAAGAGGTTATCAGGCTCGGCGTTGAAAAGAAGGTTGTTGAAGTATCCTACGCAGTTGGCGATACAGTTAACATCGTAGATGATATGTTTGATGGCTTTTCGGGAGTTGTACAGGAAATTGACCTTGAAAACGATAGTGTTAAGGTTGTAGTTTCCGCACTCTTCGGCAAGGAAACACTTGTTGAGCTTGAGCTTGACCAGGTAGAGCTTGCTGAATAAACACGGTAATTTAAGGGTAACACCCATTAAATTCAGCACCCATCGGTGCAGTCGCATCACAAAGATGTCGGCTTCGTGGGAGGAGCCAATGAGCTCCGCAATTTACCACTTTATATTTGGAGGTTAACAATTATGGCACAGAAAGTTGTCGGCTTAATTAAGTTACAGATTCCTGCAGGCAAAGCAACACCCGCTCCCCCTGTAGGTCCCGCACTCGGCCAGCACGGTGTTAACATTATGTCTTTCACAAAGGAATTCAATGAGCGTACAAAGAACGATATCGGCCTCATCATTCCTGTTGTTATCACTGTTTATGCAGACCGTACATTTAGTTTTATCACCAAGACTCCTCCTGCTGCAGTTCTTATTAAGAAGGCTTGCGGTATTGAGAGCGGTTCAGGTGTTCCCAACAAGACCAAGGTTGCAACCATCACTCAGGATCAGATTCGTAAGATTGCTGAAACAAAGATGAAAGACCTTAATGCTGCTACTATCGAAACTGCTATGAGCATGATCGCTGGTACCGCACGCAGCATGGGCGTTATCGTAGCTGACTGATTGCAAACTGTGGGAGGAAAAATCCGATTAACCACACATTGGGAGGAATAATTTATTATGAAACACGGAAAGAAATATAACGAGAGCGCTAAGCTTGTAGAAAGAGCTACTCTCTACGATACAAATGAAGCTCTCGACCTTGCAGTTAAGACTGCTAAGGCAAAATTTGATGAAACAGTAGAAGTTCACATCCGCCTCGGCGTTGACTCACGTCATGCTGACCAGCAGGTTCGTGGCGCAGTTGTACTTCCTAACGGTACAGGCCGTTCTGTAAGAGTAGCAGTATTTGCAAAGGGTCCTGAAGCTGATGCAGCTGCAGCAGCAGGCGCAGAAATCGTTGGCGCTGAAGACCTTGTTGCAAAAATCCAGGGCGAAGGCTTTATGGATTTCGACGTATGTATCGCAGCACCTAACATGATGGGCCTTGTTGGTCGTCTTGGTAAGGTTCTCGGTCCTCGTGGTCTTATGCCCAGCCCCAAGGCAGGTACAGTTACTCCTGACGTAGCTAAGGCTGTTACCGAAGCTAAAGCAGGTAAGATTGAGTACCGTCTTGATAAGACAAACATTATCCATTGCCCCATCGGCAAGGCATCATTTGGTGTTGAAAAGCTCGCAGAGAACTTCAACACACTCCTTGACGCTGTTATTAAGGCTAAGCCCGCAGCATCAAAGGGTCAGTACATCCGTTCATGCTCAGTAGCAACCACAATGGGCCCTGGCATCAAGATCAATCCCAATAAGGTTGGCTCAGCTGCTGCAGCTGAATAAGTTTCAAAAAACTATTGACATACAAGCATTTGTGTGTTAATATACCTACGCTGTTCTTTTTGAAGACAGCAGGTGCTTTTCGCATAAAGGTTATTTAACCGCCTGCCGAGAAAGGAAACATACATAATATTAAGTATGTTATCGCCCTTTCCGGTTATATGCGGAAAGGGCTTAAGTTTTGTTTAATTTCCGTATGGAGGTGAAAATAGAAAATGCCCAGTGAGAAAGTTTTAGAGCAGAAGAAGCAGATCGTTGCTGATCTTGTTGATTCTCTTAAAGGCTCTGTTGCAGGTGTTGTAGTTGACTACAAGGGTATCAACGTTGCTGATGATACAGCTCTTCGTAAAGAGCTTCGTGAAGCAGGCGTTAAGTACACTGTTGTTAAGAATACACTTCTCGGTCTTGCTGCTAAGGAGGTTGGCCTTGATGACCTTTCAAAGGTTCTTGAAGGTACAACAGCTATCGCAATCAGCCCTGAAGACCATACCGCAGCTGCAAGAATCCTTTCAAAGTATGCAGATACACATAAGAATTTCTCAGTAAAGAGTGGTTACCTTGAGGGTCAGGTTATTGACCTTGCTACAATCGAAAGCCTTGCAAAGCTTCCCACAAGAGAAATCCTTCTTGCTACTGTATGTAATGCATTTAATGCTCCCATCGCTGCTTTCGCAAGAGCTGTTCAGGCTATTGTTGATAAGGGTGGTGTAGAAGCTTGTGAACCCGCTGCTGCTGAAGAAGCTCCTGCAGAGGCTCCCGCAGAGGAAGCTGCACCTGCAGTTGAAGAAGCTCCCGCAGAGGCACCCGCAGCTGAAGAAGCTGCTCCCGCAGAAGCACCCGCAGAGGAAGCTGCTGCTGAATAATTGTTACGCATAGCGTAATACAAACTAACATTAAATCTAATCAAATTGGAGGAAACTAACATGGCATCCGAAAAGATCAATGCTATAATTGAAGAAATCAAAGTTCTTACAGTTCTTGAGCTCTCAGAACTCGTTCACGCTGTAGAAGAAGAATTTGGCGTAAGCGCAGCTGCTGCTGTTGCTGTTGCTGCTCCCGCTGAAGGCGGTGCAGCTGCTGCTGAAGAAAAGACAGAATTCGACGTAATTCTTGCTGAAGTAGGCGCAGAAAAGATTAAGGTTATCAAGGCTGTTCGTGAAATCACAGGTCTTGGTCTTGCTGAAGCTAAGGCAGTTGTTGACGGTGCTCCCAAGGCACTCAAGGAAGGCGTTTCTAAGGAAGACGCTGAAGCTGCAAAGGCAAAGCTTGAAGAAGTTGGCGCAAAGGTTGAACTTAAGTAAGTTTGATTTTTCAATGACCGCTGGAGTAATCCGGCGGTCTTTTTTGTTTTAATCTGATAAGAAAAAATGCCTCCCACAAGGGAGGCATAATCTTTATATAATATCTATGTTTATTTACCAACGCAGAAGCGGGAGAAAACTTCGTCTACAACTGCACTGCTTGCCTTTTCGCCTGTAAGCTCTAAAAGTGCGTCAATAGCGCAGTCCGCACATACATTAACTGCATCAAGGGTTACTCCCATAGTAAGTGCATCAATGCACTCATTAAGGTGCTCTGTGGCTCTCTGGCAGCAATTCCTCTGCCTTTCACCTGTAAGGCAGGCAGCACTCGGGTCAAATTCGTTTGTTGATAACAAATCTGCTACTGCTTTTTCAAGGTCATCTCTGCCGTCACCATTTTTTGCGCTTAAAGCTACAACCTTATCAAAGTGCTTTTCAATCTCTGCTTTATCAATCTGCATGGGCAGGTCAGTTTTATTAAGTATGGCAATTTTCTTTTTGTCACTGCACTTTGAGATAATCTGCATATCATCCTGAGTAAGGGGATTACTGCTGTCAAATACAGAGAGCACAAGCTCCGCCCTTTCAAGGCGCTTTGTGGCTAAATCCACACCTATGTTTTCAACTGTGTTGTCAGTTTCGTGTATGCCTGCAGTATCCGCAACCTTAAGTATGATGTCGCCTAAGATTATCTTCTCCTCAACTACATCTCGGGTAGTGCCTGCAATATCGGTTACAATGCTTCTCTCAAAGCCTGTAAGCATATTCATTATAGTAGATTTACCTACATTAGGTTTGCCTACAATAACTGCATCTACGCCGTCTGTAATAGCTCTGCCGCAGTCGTATCTTCTGATTATACCTTCAAGGCCTGATTTAGCCTCTTTGAAGGTCTGAAGCATTTCGTCTGTGGTGATTTCGTCAATTTCGTCATCAGGATAGTCAACCCACGCTGCAAGTGTGGCACAAACGCCTGTGATTTTATCACAGTATGACTTAATCTCTTTGCTCAGGTTACCCTCAAGGGTGTTAAGGGCAGCATCTGCAGCCTGCTTACCTGATGCGCTGATAAGTGCCATAACACTCTCGCTGCTTGCAAGGTCCATTTTGCCATTAAGAAATGCTCTTTTAGTAAATTCACCTGGCTCAGCAGGTTTAGCACCTGCCTCAAGTGCGGCACGAAGAATCTGCTTTGTAACAAAAAGACCGCCATGGCAGTTTATTTCAACTGTGTTTTCACCTGTGTAGCTGTGGGGGGCACGGAATACAAGGCAAACCGCCTCATCAATAGTTTCTCCGTTTGAAACCACATTGCCAAAATAGGCTCTGTAACCCTTACTGTCGCAGAGCTTTTCATTTCTTACTGAAACAAAAATTTTATCTGCAATGGTGAGAGCGTCATCACCTGATATTCTTATTATACCAATGCCGCCTGGAGCATTTGGTGTGGCTACGGCGGCAATAGTTGAATTATTCATACTTTTCTCCTATTCGCATACAAGGGGCACACGCTCACCTGTAATGCGCTTAGCTAATCTGTAAAATGCCTGCTCTGAGGCAGAAAATTCACCGGGAGCAACTCCTGTTACACTTGCAAAGGCAAGTATACGGTCAAGGGGAATAACTCCAAGAAGCTGAACGCCTGTTTCGTCAATGCACTCATCAATATTGAGAAGCTTCTTTTTAACAACAGGCTTTGCCTCAAACATATTTATAACAAGTCTTATATCGTTTATACCCAGTTTGTTAAGCTCTTCACAGGCTCTCTGACAACTTCTTACACAAACGTTATCAGGTGTAGTTACTGCAATGCCATACTCAGCTGAGGCAGCGGCTATATTGAAGCCTGTGCCTATGCCTGCAGGAGCGTCAAGGAAGATATAGTCATAGCCGATTTTAATGCTGTCTATAAACTCCTTAAGAGCCTCGCCTGTATATGCCTCATCATAGGAGCGGGGAGCGGCAATAAAATCCACATCGCCCTTTATTACGGCATCCTCTTTCTGACATCTGCCTGTAATTACATCGCCCCAGTCAAATACAACCTTGTCATCGTAGCCTAGCAGGATGTCAAGTGAACGCAGACCGATGTCGCAATCTATGGCAAGCACCTTTTTATTCAGTTCTGAGAGCATTCTTGAAAGGCCTGCTGTAAGTGTAGATTTACCTACACCGCCTTTGCCTGATGCAACTATATATATCTTTGCCATACAAATCTTCCTTTGTTATGGAATAAGTTCACCTTCGGTAGTAGTATCGGGTGAGGTATCACTAAGACCGCAGTAGTATTCAACACAAGCGGCAATTACGGGGGCAATATATTTACCTGATATCATACCTTCACCAACTGCTGCAATAGCAATTTCAGGGTCGTCATAGGGGGCAAATGCTATAAGGAAACCGTTGTTGATTTTGGTGGAGTAACCATTGATTTTTCTGTACTCCTGGCTTGTACCTGTTTTACATGCAACCTGTACAGGCAGATCATAGAAATAATCACGGCAGTAACCAGTTGTACCAACCTCCAGCATACCTCTCTTAACTATATCAAGAGTTTCTGCTGAAATACCTGTTTCGCATACAACCTCTGCATTGTTATCTATAAGTGTTTCGCTGTAATCTGATGTTTTTACACTCTTTATGAAATGAGCTCTGTACCTTGTGCCGCCATTTGCAATGGTGTTTACATAGTTTGCAAGCTGAATAATTGTCCAGGCGTTACCTGCCTGACCGATTGCTGCCTGAACTGTATAACCGGGAAGCCATTCCTGATTAAGAGTAGCTCTGTACTCTGGGCTGTCAAGCACACCTGCGGCTTCGTTAACCTCAACACCTGTTTTTGCGCCGAGACCAAGAAGGTTTCTGTACTCATTCATTTTGTCAATGCCTATACGCCTGCCTATTTCCATAAAGAAGGTGTTGCAGGATTCATCAATAGCATTAACAACATTTACATATACATTCTCGTGAGCCTGCTCACATTTGAACTTCTGGTCGTAGTAAGTGTAAGAGCCGTTACAGTAAACTGTGCTTTCCTCGGTTATTTCTCCGCTTTCAAGGGCGGCAATAGCAACTGAAGGCTTTGCAGTAGAGCCTGTAGCGTAAGGTGAAACAAGGGCTCTGTTCCAAAGGGGAGCAGCAGGGTTTTTATTAAGCTCCTCTGCATCCTCAATATAGGTGGAAATATTATATGTGGGGTAAGATGCACAGGCGAGTACGGATGAATCCTTACAGCTGAGTACTACTACTGCACCTGCATTAGGTACCATATTACCTATTTTGCCTGCATAATCCTGAAGTGCCTGCTCAAGAGCATCCTGAGCAACCTTCTGCATACCTGCATCAATGGTAAGTATTACAGTGTTGCCCTGCTGTGGAGCTTTTGTAATCTCTGTGGTACGTTCACCCTTATCATTTGTATAAATGGTTTTAAGGCCATCTGTACCCTTGAGGTATTCCTCCATAACATATTCAATACCGTTTTTACCTACAAGGTCACTCATCTTGTAGCCTTTTTCTTTAAGCTCTGCATATTCCTCCGCATCAATAGCACCTGTACGGCCAAGGATGTGAGGGGCGATTGAGCCATCAGCAAAGGTTCTTTCGGGTATAATTCTTGTATCTACGCCTTTATAAAGGGAGTTTCTCTCCATAATGCCTGAGCAGATATCCTCAGGTACATCCTTTGCAAAGGTGTAGGGAATGCTTATGCTGAATTCCTGCCTCTTCATTTCATAGCGGACGGAAGCAATTTTACGTGCGTCACGCTGGCTGTATTTTTGCAGGTCAAATTCATCAATAAGGGCATCAAGGCAGTTTTGCGCCGTAGCATATTCATTAAGTGAGAGCATCTTTTTGCTCTTCATTGTTCTTATTGCTGCTGCGCTGTCTTCCTTGAATGCAATGTTGCCCTGTAAATCATATACAAGGGGAAGGTCATCAATCCATTCAAGCTTGTTTCTTTCAAAAAGCCTGATAAGGCTGAAAATAATTGTGTTTCTTTCTTCGCTGTCCCTTGGGAAATCTGTTGCATCAAAAACAATGGCATAGCTCTGCTTATTATAAACAAGCCTTCTGCCGTTGCAGTCAAGTATTTCACCTCTTGATGCGCTTATGGTTGAGGTCCTTGACGAAACAGAGGATACAGCTGCTTCGTACTCTTTAGTTTCAAAAATCTGAAGCTTTACTATATCTCCAAGAAGCACTGCAAAAAATGCTAAAAGTGTGCAGACCGCTGCAATACGTCTGCCTCTTGATACTCTTTCACGCATTAGTCTGCACCTCCTTTTTTATAATTGAGCGAATGCGTCAACCTTATATTTTTGTTCAACAGCCCTGACAATAAGGAAAATCAGGGGAGTAAGTAAAAGTGTGTAAATTGTGCTTGGCAGATAAAACTTGAAAAGAATAAGAATAGTTTTATCAAGACCGCCGAATATAAAGTGGTAACCCCAGTAGCCAAGTGTGTAAAGCAGGGTGGCAATGGCGCTCAGCATAAAGTGAGTTACTATATTGTTTCGCATTATGGTGTTAATCAGGCTGCCACAAACAAAGCCCACCACAAGCAGATAAATGGCATTGAAGTTGTTGCCTGAGGCGAATATATCCCACAGGGCGCCTGCAAATAAGCCGTAAAGCATACCTGCTATATCCCTTTCATACATGGCAATGGCAGTAACAAGGGGTATAAGAAGCAGAGCCCTTGCTCCGAAAATTTTTGGGAATGTGCCAAGACCGTTTTGCAAAACGGAGAATAAAAGCACAACCACTGCGAGCCAGACTCTGCACCGTGATATTATGTTTTTAAGGGATTTGAAATTCATATATTACTTAGCCTGACCGTCAAATTCTGTAATGATGATAACATCTGTAAGCTGAGAGTAATCTACACCAGGCTCAATTACAGCACTTGCTGAAATATCAACAGTTGCATCTACAATTTCAATAATAGAGCCTAAGATAAGGTCACGGGGGAAAATACCGCCAACACCTGCAGTGCATACAATACCACCATCTGATACGGCAGTTTCGTTTGCAAGGTTTGTCATGTGGCAGTAACCCTGCTCTGCAAGCTCAACAGTTGTGGTAACGTAGCTTACCTCACGGGTACGGATTTCGTAAACACTTACCCTTACATCGGGGTTAAGCAGGGTGTTTACAACGCACTGAGTGGGGGTAACGCTTGCTACAACGCCTACAAGGTAGTTGCCATAAATAACAGGGTCGTTTACGGCAATGCCACCTGCGGAGCCTTTATTGAGGGTGATTGAGCCGAATCTGTCCGCTGCGTCACGACCGATTACGGCAGCCTCAGCAAATTTATAATCGGAGTGCTCCTCTTTAAGGTCAAGGAACTCCTTGTAAAATTCATTTTTGTGTATAACCTGCTCATGGTCCACAAGCTGCTCTTTAAGGGAATCTATCTCCTTTTTAAGAGCCTCATTCTCTCTTTTGTAATATGAGGAGGACCTGAAAGAAATGGGCAGGCCTTTAATATCGGATGTAACTGCACTTGCAAGGCGGGATGCAGGGCCAAAAACAAGGCTTGTTACCTTGGTAACAGGAGATGAGCCAGTCCTTGAGGCAACAGAAATAACACTCCCTGCAAGCAGTGCCGCAAGGATAATTACAAATATTCTGAAACCTGTGCCTTTAAAGAAACGAATCATCTTAATCTCCTGAAATTTACTGATTTGAACCCTGACCGTTAAGGCACATACCTGTGCCCATAACTACGCATTCAAGTGGATTCTGTGCTACGTGAACGGGAATTTTTGTTTCCTCTTCTATAAGCTTATCAAGACCTCTGAGCATTGCGCTGCCGCCTGTAAGAGTAATGCCTCTGTCAATAATATCGGAAGCAAGCTCAGGTGGGGTAGCCTCAAGAGTTGTCTTAACGGCGTCTACAATCTGAGTAACTGCATCTGCCATAGCCTCTCTTATCTCTTTTGAGGTAACATCTATATTTTTGGGAAGACCATCTACAAGGTTTCTGCCCTTGATATTCATAGAGCCTTCACCATCATAGGTATAAGCAGAGCCTATTTTGATTTTGATATCCTCTGCTGTTCTTTCGCCTATGAGCATATTATATTTCTTTTTGATGTAGGTGATAATTGCATCGTCAAAATCATCACCAGCCACCTTGCAGGAATAGGCTGTAACTACACTGCCAAGGGAAATAACTGCAACCTCACAGGTGCCGCCACCAATATCCACAACCATACTGCCGGTTGCTTCGCTGATGGGTAAGCCTGCACCGATAGCTGCAGCCATAGGCTCCTCAATAAGGCTTATAAGGCTTGCACCTGCGCTTCTTGCTGCATCGTGTACAGCTTTTCTCTCAACCTCAGTAACACCTGAGGGCACGCAGATAAGCATTCTTACCTTTGAGAAGGGCTTCTTTTTAATTGTGCGTCTGATAAATGATTCAAGCATTTCGGCAGTAATATCAAAGTCAGCTATAACGCCATCTTTAATGGGATTTACTGCAACGATAGAGCCGGGTGTTCTGCCTATCATCTCCTTAGCCTCTGTGCCAACGGCAACTACCTTGGGAGGGTTGCTCTTATGGTCTACAGCAACTACGGAGGGCTCTCTGATTGTAATGCCTGCGCCCTTAACAAAAACAAGGGTGTTGGCAGTGCCTAAATCTATACCTATATCCTGTGTGAATAACATTTTGGTTCTCCTTACTGGGCGTTTGTTTCAGCTGCAACAGTAGTAGCGGGGGCGTTTTCTTCAGCCTTCTTAAACTCAACAGACTGAATGATGGAAAGGATTTCTTTGTTATCAGCTTCTATATCACGTGCGCCTGAGATGTAGAATCTGTAAATACCGTTTACGCCCTGATAAATTGCATAGCCGTAGTAAACGGGGTTACCGCTTACGCCCTTGGGAATGTATACTGCGTAGTATGTGCAGTCTTTATCGTTAATCTTAATGGATTTCTTTGTAACAACGGAGCCTTCGTTTCTGTCAGCACCTGCCTCTACAAGTGTAAGGCAGTTCTTTTCAACCTCTACAAGCTTCTTATCTTTAATCTGCTCAATTGTGATAAGGTCTTCGCTGTTTTCCTTTTTAATCTGGATACCCTGGAAGCTGTCGTTATTGGTCCAGCCCTTGGGGATAGTGATGTAATAATCCTGAAGCTCAATGTTATCACCGATAACAAGCGCATTTTTGATTTCGTGAATCTGAGTAACGATTTCGCCGTTTTCGTCCTTAACGTTGTTACCTTTTTCGTCTGTAACAGCCTCAATTACATTGCCGGCTTCGTCACGGGCAGGCTCACCATTCTTGTCAGTAACAAGTGCAAACTCATCACCGGCAAGGTTTGAATATATCTCGGCATCCTTTACCTTGCCCTTGCAGGAGGTAAAGCAGCAGAGTACAAAAATTACAGCGAATGTAAGAGCAATATATCTTTTCATAATATATCTCCTTAATGAAAAATAGGGGTTAAAAGCAATTACTGAGCATTAAGAGTCTTAAATGCTTCCTTGTTGTTTTTGTAAAGAGTCTTATATACGGCATAGTTTCTGTCGTATATAGCCTTGTTTTCTGAGCTGGGTCTGAATACCTTCTTTGCAGGTACAAGCTTTTTAGCCTCATCAACATCGTTGATAATGCCAAGACCAACAGCCATAATAACTGCTGCACCAACTGCACCAACATTCTGTGGGCTGTCAACAGTTTCAATAGTCTTGCCTGTAATATCAGCAAGAATCTGGCAGGTAACGTCACTGAGAGCGCCGCCGCCTACAAAACGAACTACTTCGCTTGTCTTAACCTTCTTATCCTGTGTTTCAAGGAACCATCTCATGTGGTAGCAAACGCCTTCAATAACAGAGCGGATAATCTGAGTTTTGCCTGTATCAAGGCTGAGGTTAAAGAACATACCTCTTGAGTTGGGGTCCTCAAATGGGCATCTGTTACCGTGAAGCCAGGGGGTGAATATTACGCCGCCGCAGCCGGGCTCGGTTTCAGAAATAATCTTTGAAAGATAATCGTAAAGTGATGTGAATTCAGTTTCCTTGCTTTCAGCAACGTGGGTCTTGTTAAGGTAGATGTTTACTTCGTCAAGAGCGATGTGGTCCTTAACCCACTCAAGGCACTTACCTGCAGTTTCAAGCTCTGCAAAGTAGTTGAATGTTTTCTTATCAGCACCAACAATAGCTGCAATCATAGCGCTTGTATCAACAGTTGACTTTGCACATACGGTTGAAGCCCAGCCTGATGTACCCTGATAAATGTGAGTGTCGCCAAGCTCAGTTGCGCCTGCACCAACACCGATAAGTGAAGCGTCACCGCCACCACCGTAAACGGATGTGCCTTCGCAAAGACCAAGCTCACTTGCTGCCTGAGCTGTAAGACCGCCAACATTTGCAGTACAGTCAACTATATCAGCAAGGTGGTCAGGATTTACGCCAAGAATCTTGCAGATTTTGGGGCTCCAGCAAGCATTTTTATAATCGTAAAGGAGAGTGCCGAAGGCAGAGTCCTTAGTCATAATGAATTTACCTGTCATACGGCTGATGAGATACTCTTTAACATCAAGCCACTTGTAAATCTTTTTGAAGTTGTCGGGTTCATTATCCTTAACCCAGTTGTATTTCCATACGGGGTCCTTAACGGAGCAGGAAACAGCACCTGTGATAATAAGTGAGGGGATGAGCTTTTTAATATTTGCACCAGCAATCTGAAGGCCGTAAGCCATGCCCTCTTTAATCTGCTTTGTAGCACGCTGGTCCATATAGCTGAATGCTCTGTGAACGGGCTTGCCTTCCTTATCTACAAGTACAAGGCCCTGCATCTGTGAGCAGAAGGAAATGCCTTCAATCTGCTCAGGCTTAATATCACACTGTGAGAAAACCTTATTTGTTGTGCTGCAGAGAGCTGCCCACCATTCGTCAGGGTCCTGCTCTGCACCGCCGCCGGGTAAAATGTAAAGCTGATAGCCTTCCATTGCGGCGCTTATAAGCTTGATTTCTGATTCAATTTCAAAGATACAGGTCTTAACGCCTGTTGTACCGATGTCATAAGAAATAACATACTTTTTCATAAAGTTTCCTCCTGAATTCACATTGGGTAATGGAAATAAATTTACCAACACTACCCATAATATCCATTATATTATAAATAAATATATATAAAAATTCAATAGTTATTATAAATAATAATAAAAAGTTTATATTTGTTTCTATATCTTGTGGCTTGAGTTTTATGATGGTCCAAATGTGCAAAATGCGGCAAAATTTCACAATGAAAAAGTGGAGCTGAAGGACAGATTTTTGCCTGCTTTGACAGATGAAAACAAAAAAAGACACCGCCGAAGCGGTGTCCTGTGTTAGCTTAAAACTCAGATAGCAACTGTGTAGTCGATGTTAGCCTTAAGGTTCTGAAGGTTAGCTGTGATACCAAGCTTTGCCTTAGCGTCAACGATCTTAACCTTTACAAGATAATGCCATGTACCACCAGTGATAACGCCATCCTTGATAGTTGCCTTTACATAAGCGTTTGTATATGTAAGAGTAACTGTATCTCTACCGGATGTGATTTCTGCGCCGAGTTCGTTAAGAGCTGTTTCGATAGCACCAAGAGTGCTTACACCACGCTCAACGGGGCCCTTGCCGCCTTCGGGACCATCTGTCTGATCCTTAAGCTGAATGTCAACAGAGATAGAACCGTCTTTGTTGAGCTTAGCTGTTGCAGACTTAACGTCTTCAGGCTTGATATCGTCGTGATCAGCTGCGGGGATCCAATCTGTATCCTTTGAGTTTTTTTCAAGAGCTGACTTAGCAGCAGGAGAGAGAACCTTAAGAACAACGCCGATAGCGCCGTCGCCTGTGATGTCGCCGTCAAGCTTCATTGTCTGATGACCCTTGGGAACGCCTTTTTCAGCTGTAGCCTTACGAGCTGCATTGTAGCAAGCAAGTACTTCTTCAACTGTTTCAGGAGCCTTAGCTTCTTCAGCTGATGTTTCTTCAACTTCTGTAGCCTCTGTAGCTTCAGTAGCATCAGTTGCTTCGGGAGCAGCTGTTGTGTCGTCTGCAGGAGCAGCTTCAGTTGTGTCTTCTACTGTAGTTTCTGTTTCAGCAGCAGTTGTTGTTTCGTCTTCGCTCTTTGCGCCGCAAGCTGCGAAAGCAAATACCATAGCAAGAGCGAGGAGAATAGCAAGATACTTTTTCATTGTGTTTCCTCCTAAACGGATTTGATTTGTTTGCGGTGAATACAACTTCACCATAATTAGCCATTTCACTATACAACAACATTATTGCTTTGTCAATAAACCAAAAATTTTTCATATAATATTTACAAATAAGGGTATACATATTTTAGCATATATGATATAATCCTTGTGATTATGCTTAATATGGATAACTATATGTAAGCGTAGGAAAGGGCGCAGAATATGAAGAAATTTATATCCTGGAATGTGAATGGCATAAGAGCCTGCATTAAAAAGGATTTTTATAATTCGTTTGCTATGCTGGATGCAGATATTTTCTGCCTGCAGGAAACAAAGGTATCGGAGGGTCAGGTTGAATTGGACCTGCCCGGCTACTATCAGTATTGGAATTACGCAGAGAAAAAGGGCTACTCAGGCACAGCAATTTTCACTAAGGAAGAGCCTATAAGTGTTACCTACGGCTTAGGCATTGAGGAGCACGACCATGAGGGCAGAGTGATTACTGCAGAGTTTGAGGATTACTACTTTATCACAGTTTATGTTCCTAACTCAAAGGACGGTCTTGCCCGCCTTGATTACCGTATGGTATGGGAGGATGACTTCCTTGCTTATATTCAGAAATTAAACGAAAAGAAGCCTGTAATTTACTGTGGCGACCTGAATGTGGCACATAAAGAGATAGACCTTAAAAACCCTGCTACAAACCATAGTAATCCTGGCTTTACAGATGAGGAAAGGGCAAAGTTTACAGCAGTTACAGAGGGCGGATTTACTGACTCCTTCCGTCACTTCTACCCCGACCTTACAGATGCCTACTCATGGTGGAGCTACCGCTTCCAGTCACGTGAAAGAAACACAGGTTGGAGAATAGACTATTTTGTTGTTTCAGATAAAATCAAGGGCAAAATGATTGACGCTAAAATTCACTCAGGTGTTTTCGGCTCAGACCACTGCCCTGTTGAGCTTGATATAGACCTTTAAGGGGGAAATAAAATGAAAAAGGCATTAGCCATAATCCTTGCCATTGCAATGTTTGCAAGTATAGGTGCATTCCTTCTCAGCAAGAGAAGCGAGCCTAAAACAAACGATGTGATGACAGTAAATGAAACCGAAAATTTCACACTTGCTAACTCAATCTACACTACAAGAATAGAGGTTGCAGGTGCAAATGGTGAAAAATATTTACCCACTTTTGTTGATGGAATTTATTACACTGCAACCCTTGATGGCACAGTAAAATTCTATGATTACAATCAGGGTAAATTCACTCCTTCAGCCGCAGAGGTTAAGAAGGTAAGCGTTAAAATGAATATCTCAAAGGATAGTATCCCTGTAACTATAAACTATATTGTAGCAGGCGGTAAAACCATAGGCTACGGCGTTTACACCTCCGATAAGGGCGGCTCAGATTACTATGAGTATGCTTTTGCAGAGCTTCGCAATATGCCTGAGGGCTACGGCACATCCTATCTGCTTCTTGCAGACTATGATAAAGAAGATTTTTACAAGGCAGACAAAGTATATGATGAAATATTTGAGTATGACCTTGCAGCAAAGAGCGTAAGCGTTAAATACTCACAGAATACAAGACTTATTGACCATAACGGTACATACAGACAGGATTGGGCAATGCTTACCGATGCCTTCATTAAGGGTATGGGCAGTGAGAAATATTTCCTGAGCTCAAGATATTATAATGAGAATGAAAAATATCTCAGATGTGATGTTATGGTTTACTCCTCCGCATACAGACCCACAATAGTTGTAAAGGATATAATGGGTCAGTGGTTTGTTAAGGATGATGCAGGCATGCACTACATCAAGAAAACAGACACAGGCTTTAAGGCAGTATGCAAAAAGGATGGGGATAAAAAAGCAAAGGATGTAAAGCAGTTTACAGGTGATTTTGAAAAGGATTACATCCTGAGTGGCAACTTTATCCTTGATAAAATTTCAGGTGACATCACCAACCTTATCACAGGTAAAACAGACAGCCTTAAATATGATGTAACAGGTGTTGTTTCAGCTTCAATAAACGCTGACGGTACAAGAGCAGTGCTTACATTTGAGCCCGTTGTGAATGCAAATCAGGTGCCTGTACAGCGCATAGTATATGCTTCTGTAAACAGCTCGGCAATTGTTTATGATGAGCCCCTTCTTTACTGTGAAGGCTCAAGCTTTATCTGGATTGAAAGTGACCGCTGTATGAGTGTAAGAGCCATTACTGAGGATGGCGCTACAGCCGGCAGCATTATCTATACATACACTGAGGAATAAGGAGATAAAAATGGGATTATTAAAGAAATTATTTGGTGATTATTCCGCTAAAGAGGTTAAAAGAATAAGACCCCTTTGCGATAAGGTACTTGCTCTTGATGAGGAGTATTCAAAGCTTACAGATGAGCAGCTTCAGGCTAAAACTCCTGAGTTTAAGGAGAGACTTGCTAACGGAGAAACCCTTGATGATATTTTACCTGAGGCATTTGCTGCCTGCCGTGAAGCCAGCTGGCGTGTAATCGGCTTAAAGCATTTCCCCGTACAGATTATCGGTGGTATTATTCTGCACCAGGGCAGAATTGCCGAAATGAGAACAGGTGAAGGTAAAACTCTTGTTGCAACCCTTCCCGCATACCTTAATGCTCTTGAGGGCAAGGGCGTTCACATTGTTACAGTAAATGATTACCTTGCACGCCGTGACAGTGAGTGGATGGGTAAGGTTTACCGCTTTATGGGTCTTACAGTAGGTCTTGTAATTCACGAGGTTGAGGGCCCACTCAGAAAAGCCGCTTATGAGGCAGATATCACTTATGGTACCAATAACGAAATGGGCTTTGACTACCTGAGAGATAACATGGTAGTTTACAAGGAGCAGAAGGTACAGAGAGGTCACAATTTTGCTATCGTAGACGAGGTTGACTCCATCCTTATTGATGAGGCAAGAACTCCTCTTATCATTTCAGGTCGTGGCGAAAAATCCACCGACCTTTACAAGATGGCAGATGCCTTTGCAAAAACCTTAAGATGCACCCGCATTAAAGAGGTTGATAAGAAAACAGACGTTGATGATGTTGTAGATGAAAACACCGACTTCGTAGTAGATGAAAAGGCAAGAACAGCTACACTTACCGCAAACGGCGTTGCCAAGGCTGAAAGATTCTTTAACCTTGAAAACCTTATGGATGCTGAGAATATGACAATTCAGCACCATATCAACCAGGCTATCAAGGCAATCGGCGTAATGAAGAGAGATGTTGACTATGTTGTTAAGGATAATCAGGTACTTATAGTTGACGAATTTACAGGCCGTATTATGATGGGCCGCCGTTATAACGAGGGTCTTCATCAGGCTATTGAAGCTAAGGAAGGCGTAAACGTTGAGCACGAGAGCAAAACTCTTGCTACCATCACCTTCCAGAATTTCTTCCGCCTTTACACAAAGCTTTCCGGTATGACTGGTACAGCTATGACAGAGGAGGGCGAATTTAACACAATTTACGGCCTTGATGTTATTGAAATCCCCACCAATAAGCCAATGATTCGTCAGGATATGCCCGACGTTGTTTATAAGACAGTAAGAGCAAAATATGATGCAGTTATCGATACCGTAATTGAGGCTCACGAAAAGGGTCAGCCCGTACTTATCGGTACTGTTTCCATTGAAAAATCCGAAGAGCTTTCAAAGCTTCTTAAAAAGAAGGGCATTAAGCATGAGGTTCTTAATGCAAAGCACCACGAAAAGGAAGCAGAGATTGTTGCCCAGGCAGGTAAAGAGGGCGCAGTTACCATTGCTACCAATATGGCAGGTCGTGGTACTGATATTAAGCTCGGCGGTAACTCAGAGTACCTTGCAAAGAGCGAAATGCGCAGAATGCAGTACACTGAGGAAATGATTGACGAAGCAACAGGCTTTGCTGAAACCGATAATCAGGAAATCATTGGGGCAAGAAAGGTTTACAGCGAGCTTGAAAAGAAATACGATGCAGAAATTGAGCCCGAAGCAGAGAGAGTACGCAATGCAGGCGGTCTCTTTATCGTAGGTACAGAGCGTCACGAATCAAGACGAATTGATAACCAGTTAAGAGGTCGTTCAGGTCGTCAGGGTGACCCCGGTGCAAGCCGTTTCTTCCTCTCACTTGAGGATGACCTTATGAGACTTTTCGGCGGCGAAAGAGTTACTGCCGTTATGAATACCCTCAAGGTTGATGAAAATATGCCCATTGAGGCAAGAATGATTACCAATACCATTGAAAATGCCCAGAAGAATATTGAGGGTAAAAACTTTGGTATAAGAAAGAACGTTCTTCAGTACGATGACGTTATGAACCGTCAGCGTGAGCTTATTTATAATCAGCGTGATCAGGTGCTTGATGGTGTAGACCTTAAGCCCATCATTACCAAGATGATTGTAAACAGCATAAATGAGTCAGTTGATTTCCATTGCCCCGACAATATGCCTGAGGCAGATTGGACCATTGACGACCTTAAAAAGAAATACTCCTACCTTGCAAGCGAAAGTGACTATGGCACAGAGTTTGATAAGGAAGAGGCAAGAGAGCTTCTCCTTTCAAGAGCAGAGGCACTTTATGAGGACAGAGAAGCAAAGCTTGGTGTAAATGCAGACGGCGAGCCCGTTATGCGTGAGCTTGAAAAGATGATTCTTCTCCGTAATGTTGACAGCAACTGGATGGACCACATTGACGCTATGGACCAGCTTCGCAGAGGTATTGGTCTCAGAGCCTATGCACAGACCGACCCCGTTGTAGCTTACAGAGAGGTTGGCTCTGATATGTTTGATGCAATGAATGAGGAAATCCGTGAGAATACCGCACGCCAGATTCTTACCGTTGTAATCAAGAATGAAGAGGATACAAAGCGTGAGCAGACCGCCAAAATAACAGGCACATCTGCAGGCACAGATAATACTGAAAAGAAGCGTCCCGTCCGCAACACAGAGAAAAAGGTAGGTCCTAATGACCCCTGTCCCTGCGGCAGCGGTAAAAAGTATAAAAAGTGCTGCGGCAATCCTGCCAACCAGCAGAAAAAGCAGTAATTTATGGCTGTAACAGTAAAAACAATTATAGTCTGCCTTATGGCAGGTCTTGGTGCAGGTCTTGGCACAGGCTTTGCAGGTTTAAGTGCGGCGGCAGTAATCAGCCCTGTGCTTGTAACCTTTTTGGGCGTGGATGCCTACATGGCAGTGGGAATTGCCCTTGCAAGTGACGTGCTTGCCAGTGCATCAAGTGCCGTAACCTATAAGCGCAAAGGCAATCTGGATGTAAAAAATGGCTTTGCTATGATGATAGCAGTAATGCTGTTTACAGTAGTAGGCAGCTTTGCGGCAAAGCACATATCAGGCAACGCTATGGGCAACACCAGTGTAATAGCCACTACCTTTATAGGCTTAAGGTTTCTTTTGAAGCCTGTAATGAAAACCCGAGAGGATATGCTTTCTGAGGACCCGAAGGCAAGGCTGATAAAGTCAGTTTTTGCAGGGGTAATGGTAGGCTTTATATGTGGTTTTGTAGGTGCAGGCGGCGGAATGATGATGCTGTTTGTGCTTACAAGTATAGTAGGCTATGAGCTTAAAACTGCAGTAGGCACAAGCACATTCATAATGGCATTTACCGCCTTTACAGGTGCAGTAAGCCACTTTGCAATAAAGGGCGAAAAGCCAGATTTACTTATACTTTCACTTTGCGTTTTATTTACACTTGTGTTTGCAAAAGCAGGCGCACTTATAGCAAATAAAGTGAGCAACATTATATTAAATCGTATTGTGGGCGGAATACTTGTAATTATGGGTATTGTTCTTATGGCAGTAAGATTTATGGGGTGACAGAATGAAAAAGGCAGCAGCTGTACTTACAGCATTTTTGCTGATAATATTTATTATGGTTCCTGCCTTTGCGGCTAAGCCGGAGATTAAAATTGACGGCATTGCTACAAACAATAAAGAGTGGGCAGGAGCACAAGATATCAGCCTGCTTTCAAAAGAAGCCACAGGTAATGAGTTTACCGATATAAATATGCAATACATTGTGGATTACGGAAACAATGTAGTTTATTATCTTTTTGTGGCATCTGAAAAGGATTCCAAAAGTGTTACTGCGGATGAAATTGCGCAGATGGGTATTTCGTTTATACCTGAGGGCTGTGAGGAAATCACATTAAGGGGTAATAACCCCACCGCAGAGGGCAGCTACGGCAGCACCCACTCCTATAAAGCAGCTATGACGGCAGACTCCCAGACAGGCACGATTTATTGTGAAATAAAGGTTAATTATAAAGATGGTGTACCTGCTGATATAAGAGGCAGCGTAAAGTTTTTTGATAAATACGGCGAAGCCTCCAATAAAATAAACATCAATAATGATGTGCTGACTAAAACAGATACTACCAATAAAGAAAAAACAACCAAAGAAAAGACAACTACCAAAAAATCAACTACGGCAAAAGAAACTACAACCCGCAGGGTGCATAACCCTAAAAATAAAACTGTGATTACCACCACAAAGAGGGTAACCACAACCAAGGCTATAAAAACAACAAAAGCCACAACCACAACTGCTGTAAAAACCACAAGAGAAACAGCAAAAACCAATAACACAACCACATCGCACCCAACAGAGGTTATTCTGGATATACCTGAGGAAACAGATGTATATTATCCTGAAGAGGAAACAAATTCAGAGCCTGCCACAGATGATGTGGTAGCAATAACAGAGGAAACAACTTCGGCTTCCGCCTTCGGATTTAATAGCATACAAAAAAGCTCACTGTATAAAATCATTACCGCATTATGTGCTTTAGTGCTTTTTGGAGTTTTAGGTGTATGGGCAGTTAAATCCAGACAGGATGACGACGAAGATAACTAAGATATAATGGAGATACAAAAATGCTTGAGTTAAAAAATGTCAGCTTCAATGTTGATTCCGATAAGGGCAACCTTGAAATAATAAATGACGTATCACTTACAATCCCTGATGATACATTTACAGTAATCACAGGCCCTAATGGTGGCGGTAAATCTACCCTTGCCAAGCTTATAATGGGCATTGAAAAGCCAACATCAGGTAAGATTATTTTTAATGGCACAGATATTACAGATATGTCTGTAACCGAAAGGGCAAAGCTTGGCGTAGGTTATGCTTTCCAGCAGCCCCCAAGGTTTAAGGGTCTTACTGTACGCCGTCTGCTTTCACTTGCAGCAGGCAGTGATTTACCTGAGGATGAGTGCTGCGGCTACCTTACTGCAGTAGGTCTTTGCTCAAGGGATTACCTTAACAGAGAGATGGATGCTTCCCTCTCAGGCGGTGAGGCAAAGCGTATTGAGATTGCCACTCTTATGGCACGCAAGCTTGATTTAGCAATATTTGATGAGCCTGAGGCAGGCATTGACCTGTGGAGCTTCTCTGTACTTGTTGAGAGCTTTAAGTCCATGACAGAGGGCAGGCACAACAGCGTGCTTGTTATCTCCCATCAGGAAAGAATTATGAGCCTTGCAGACCACATGATAGTTATTGCAAACGGCAGGGTAAAAAATCAGGGCACAAAGGAAGAAATCTTCCCCACCCTTATGGATGAGTTTACCAATAACTGTGATTTCAGAGACAAGAAGGAGGAAAAATAATGGAAAAGATTGATAAGTCCCTTCTTGCAGAGATTGCAAATATGCACGAAATACCTGCAGGTGCATATAATATAAGAAAAAACGGCGGCGGAATTGACAGACGCTCCACCGCAAATATTGAAATAGTAACCAAAGAGGATAAGCCCGGCATTGATATCATAATTGCCCCCGGCACAAAGAATGAGAGCGTTCATATTCCCGTTATCATCACCGAAACAGGCATTGATGATGTAGTATATAATGATTTCTATGTAGGTGACGATGCGGATGTACTCATTGTTGCAGGCTGTGGCATTCACAACTCAGGCAGTGACAAGAGCCAGCACGATGGTATACATACATTCCATATAGGCAAAAATGCAAAAATCAAGTATGTTGAGAAGCACTATGGCGAAGGTCCCGGCACAGGCGAAAACATACTTAACCCCGTTACCATAGTTGAGCAGGATGAAAACTCCACCTGCGAAATGGAAATGGTACAGATTCGTGGCGTAAATTCTACCAAGAGAGATACTAAGGCACAGCTTAAAGCAGGCGCAAAGCTTATTGTTACAGAGCGTCTTCTTACTCACGACCAGCAGGAGGCTTACTCCGATATAACCGTTGAGCTTAACGGCACAGATGCCTCTGCTCAGATTGTTTCCCGTACAGTTGCAAGGGATACTTCAAAGCAGGTTTTCCACTATGACGCAATCGGCAATGAGAAATGCCGTGCTCACATTCAGTGCGATTCAATTATTATGGATGGTGCATCAGTAAGCTCAATACCTGCAATTACTGCAAACAGTGCGGATGCACAGATTATACACGAGGCTGCCATCGGCAGAATCAATAACGACCAGCTTGTTAAGCTTATGACCTTCGGTATGACCGAGGAAGAGGCTGAGGAAGTAATCATTAACGGCTTCCTTAAATAATGCTTTATTAGAAAAATCCCCCTGACTCAAGGGGGATTTTGAATATGGAGAAATATGAAAACTATACTTATAGATATTGATAACACCCTGCTTGATTTTAACCTCTGCTCTATGGAGTCTATTGAAAAAGCGGCGGCGTATTATGGCATTACTCTGCCACAGAATTATTACCCACGCTTTAAGCAAATCAATGATAGCCTATGGAAGAGAATAGAGGAGAAAACCCTTGATATAGAAGGCTTAAGGGCTATCAGGTACAATATGATTTTTAAGGAGTGGGGCATAGATTTTGACGGCCCCACCTTTGAGAAAATGTATTTCAAGGGTCTTGTTGAAAGTGCTGTGCCCGTTGAAGGCGCAAAGGATTTAGTTAAATATCTTGGCACAAAATATAACCTGTATGCAGCCAGCAACGCCCCTAAAGAGCAGCAGGATATCCGCCTTGGCAAGGCAGGTATGATGGACTACATAAAGGGCATTTTTATATCTGAAGAAATAGGCGCACCTAAGCCCACAAAAGCCTTTTTTGATGGTGTATTTAAGCTTATCGGAAGCCCTGACCCAAAGGATGTTGTAATGATAGGCGACTCCCTCAATGCGGACATCATAGGGGCAAAGGAATACGGAATGGAAACAATATGGTTTAACTACGAGGGAAAGGATTGCGACAGCCCTGCAGACCATACAGTTTTAACTCTTGACGAAATAAAAACAATTCTTTAAGGTGAAAAAATGAAGAAATCAATTGCGATAATGCTTGCATTATCAATATTTGCATCAGTTTTTATATACAGCTCATCTGCCGCAGGCGATGTGGTATATGCAGGTGAAGCTGATGGGGCAGGAAATGGTACTTACTTAAATCCTTACCCGTCATTTTATACTGCCCTGCAAAATGTTAATGATGGCGGCATAATTTATATTAAGGGTGGCGAAAGTGCTTTCGCTAATGCCCTGCAGGATGATGGTCCGCTTGTAATTGATAAAAATATAACCATAGCAACAGCCCCTGAGGATAGCGAAAAGGGTGTACTTATCACCCGCACATCAGGTATAATTCTTGGTGCAGATGTAACCTTTGACAATGTGGATATAGGCCTTGCAAGCAAATACCACAATGCTATATTTGCAAATGGTCATAAGCTTACATTAAATAATGTAAAGCAGTATCAGGGTCACAGAGGCATACACATTTTTGGCGGCGGAGTATTTGGCAATTCCACCCCTGCAGGCACAAAGGGCGAAATTATAATAAGCGGTCAATGTAAGCTTGAAAATATATACGCAGGCTCAATGAATACTGCATATAATGGCAATGTTACAATTACAGTAAACGGAGCTACAGGTAACAGTATAGGTGCTTGCTATGGCGCAAGTGCAGTTGAAGCGGCGGTTGACAGAAATGATTGGTTTGATTTAACCGAGCCTGATGCCCCTGCACCTCAGTTTGAAAATGGTAGTGTAAATGGTGATGTTACATTTAATATAACCCACTCTGCAGGCAGACTGATTGACGGCAGAGGATGTAATAAAAGCATTGTAAATATCAGCGCCTCATCAGATGTAAGAATGGTGGGCACGGCAATAAATTACATAGATGAGCTTAATATAATGTCGGGTGTATTTGAGCCATCAGATTTAATATATAGCTCAGCCCCTGATATTTCAGTTTCAGCAAATGCAACCCTTGACCTTACAAATATAGAAAACCCATCAGCAAATAATTTTAATGGTGGCGGCACAGTTGTGCTCTCTCAGGAAGCGTGCTTTGAAATTTTTGGTGTTATAAACGGCACAACCAATCTTGCAGTTGGCGGAGTGTATAATGGCACATCAGGTATAGCCACTAAAGACCATATTTATATTCTCTCCCACAACAAATCCGACGGGAGTAGTTTTGCATATAATCCCTACGCATCACAGGATGATTATTATATTGCTTCTGACGGCTTTAATTGGTATATAACATGTGATGAAGCGGAGGCTTTGCCCCTTTCCTCAATGGCATTTACAAGCAGTAATTACAGTTTTACCGAGCAGGAGGCAAATAACTACTCAGCCTCACTCATAGTAAATGCAGAGGGTGCAGAGCCTGACGAAAGCTTCAGTATGTATGATTTGGTTTATACAGTAGTTTATAACAACAACACCTACGTATCTGAAACAAATTACGATTATTACGGCGTTGCTGAAATAGAAGAATTAGGCATGGTTTTCAGCATAAGCTATGATGATTATACTGATGAAAACGGTAGAGTCTTTGCAAGAATAAATATAGAAAAGCCCGATTTTTCACAGAAGGATATTAAGGCGGGTGTATATGAAATCACTGCATCTTATGGCGAAATATCCGCAAGCACTGTGCTGAATGTAAACCACACATTTGTAAATGGTGAGTGCAGCTATTGCGGAGAAAAGGAAGAGGTAATATCCTGCACCATAAGTAACGATAAGGTTATAAAGGGCGGATATCTTGATTTTACTGCTCAGGCAAAAGCCGACACAGAGTATATTAAAATTGTAAAAGAATTTACCCTTAAAGACGGCAGCCATAAAACCATAAGTGCAATTTACAGCAGGAAGTCAACTGCGGTAAGCATAGAGAATAACAAGTGGATTATACATAACAGATTCACCTATACAGGCTATGATGACGCAGTAGAAATGCTTTGCACAGTTTACTATAAAGACGGCGCAGAGTATAAAGCGATAAACAGTTTTTCTGTGCTTGCAGGCACAAGTGAGGATGCACTTAAAAAGCATCCCGATTATGACAGCTTCACAATAATAAGTGCTTCCGCTCCCGAGGGTGAGCATAAAGAGGGCTATGCAGTAATTACAGTAGTTACCACAGATGACTGCTCAAAGGTGAGAATAGGAAACGGCGAAAAATATACAACCTACCAGACCACCTCAAAAAATGCCACATATACTGATAATAATGGCATAAGAACATGGCAGATAAATTATAAATTCCCTTCAGAGCCTACGAATTATACAGC
>JAKSQR010000050.1 GCA_024404065.1 Clostridia bacterium
TGGCGGTGGATTATTTAAGGTCGCCGCCTACTGAGCCGTCCCAGGTATCTACCTGAGTAGCCTTCATTTCTTCCTCGTCAAACCACTTTGTAGTTACAGCCTTTGTTTCTGTGTAGAAGCGGAAGCCGTCCTTACCAAGGCAGTGGAGGTCACCAAAGAAGCTCTGCTTGTGACCTGTGAAGGGGAATACACCAACGGGTACGGGGATACCTACGTTAACGCCTACCATACCGCCGTCAGTTCTCTTTGCAAACTCTCTGCCATAGTAACCGCTCTGTGTGAAGATAACGGAACCGTTAGCAAATGGGTTGCGGTTCATAAGTGCAAGACCTTCTTCAAAGTCCTTAACTCTCTTAACGCAAAGTACAGGGCCAAAGATTTCTCTTGTACCTACTGTCATTTCCTCAGTAACCTTATCAAGGATTGTGGGGCCAATGTAGAAGCCGTTCTCATAGCCTTCAACTACGGTGTCACGGCCGTCAAGTACAAGCTCTGCGCCCTCTTCGATGCCCTTGTTAATCCAGTTAATAACGCTCTCTTTATGTGAGCCTGTTACAACGGGACCAAGCTGGCTATCCTTAAAGTAAGCGGGGCCTACCTTAAGCTCGCTTGCATACTGCTTAAGTAAAGCAACAAGCTTATCAGCAATGCTCTCCTGAGCAACGATAACTGAAAGAGCCATACATCTTTCACCAGCACAGCCGAATGAAGAATTGATAATGCCTCTTGCTGTTCTTTCAAGTGCTGCATCCTCAAGTACAAGGCCATGGTTCTTAGCCTCGCAAAGGCACTGTACACGCTTGCCGTTTGAAGCAGCTGTAGCGTAAATGTGCTTACCAACTGATGTAGAGCCAACAAATGTAATGCCCTTAACATCGGGATGCTCAAGGAAAATTTCTGCTTCGTTTCTGGAGCAGGTAACAATATTGATTACGCCGTCGGGGAGACCTGCTTCCTTCCAGAGCTCTGCAATTCTCATACAGGTCATGGGAGTCATTGAAGCTGCCTTGATAACGATTGTGTTACCACATGTGATGCACATAGGTGTCATCCAGCCCATGGGAATCATACCGGGGAAGTTAAAGGGAGCGATGCCAGCGAAAACGCCAACGGGCTCTCTGTAAAGTGTAGTGTCGTAACCAGATGAGGTATCACGGATGCTTTCGCCCATAAGAAGTGAGGGAGCGGAAAGTGCAAGCTCAACAGGCTCTTTAACCTTGAGGATATCACCCTTTGCCTCTGCCCAAACCTTGCCTTCCTCTGTAGCACAAAGCTCGGTAAGCTCATCCATGTGCTCGTTAAGAAGCTCACGGAGTTTGTAAACAATCTGAACTCTCTTCATTACGGGAGTATTGCTCCACTCGGGGAAAGCTGCCTTTGCACAGCTTACTGCATACTCAACCTCTTCCTTTGTACAGCAGGGAGTCTGAGCGATAACCTCACCAGTTGATGGGTTAAATACGTCCATATACTTCTCGGTCTTGGATTCAATCCACTGACCGCCTGCAAGGTACTTAAGCTTTTTTGGTGCCATAAGTAATCATTCCTTTGCTATATGTGAATTTTTATTTTTGCTTATCTTACATCACTGATTGTATCGTGATAGTTATTGAATTTGCCGCCTGTTACAAGGCTCTCTGCCAGATCGGGTAATTCACGGCAGAATTTATTTTTGCGTACGTAAAACTTAGGTACGGAAACAACCGCTTTAAGCAATCTGCAGTAGGCTGAATCTGCCTCGTGAGGCACAGGTGTGCCGCCTATTACGTTGCGCAGGCAATCGTGGATGAAATCCATAACGGGAACATCCCAGTATTCCTTTGCGTCCTTTTTGCTTATTTTGGATGTGCCGAAGGTTACAAGCTTAACAAGGCGGTAGGCGTTTTTAACCTTTGCCTTGGTGATGTACTTGATAATGGGGCGGATTGCCCAGTGGAATTTGCCGATAGTTTCGTTTGCCTTGCCCTTTATGCCAAGAGCCCTGAGCCTTGCCTGAAATTCCTTGGTATCCTTGCTTGCGCCTGGGTAAATTATATTATCCACAAGGCCGTAAAGATGCTCCTCAAGGTACTGCTCAGTATTCTTTGTGCCGTTAAACTCAAAGGTGGGGGCGCAGACTGTATCTATGGTAACCTTTTCGCCATCTACCGTAACATTTACGATGGATGAGGGGTAGCCTACAAGTGAGCCTACATTAACCTGAGTGATGGTGTTGCCCTTCTCAGTAGTAAGCTGGGTTACCCTGTGAATGTGGGAGTGACCTACAAACATATATTTAAGCCCTGCATCTGCAAGCAGAGTGGCTGCGTCCTTGGGGTAGCCTACACGCATACCAAATGCGGAAATAATGGGATGAACATGGGGCAGTATAAGATGATGCTCCATACCAAGCATTACCTTGCCGTCCTCTTTTGCCTTTGCAATCTGCTCTTTAATCCAGGCAAAATGCTCATCGCTGTAGCCTGCGTGGCCTACGCCGCTCTGGTCATCATTGATTGCAAGCAGACGGACCTCGTCGCTTAAATCAACTGTGTAGCTTACAACACCAAGATGGGTTATGTACTCTGATAAAGCCTGCTTTGGGCCAAAGTCAAAGTAAAACTCACGAAGCTCCTCGTGGGGGATGGTGGGTATATCGTGGGTTTCCTCCTCACCAAAATAACCACGGGGGTTTTCATCACAGCACCAGTCGTGGGTAGCGGTAATGAGGTAAACGGGCTTCTTCTGCTGCAGCTTATAAAGCTTTTCACGAAGCTCCTCATGGCTTACTCTTTCGCCGTCGTCTGAAACATCACCTGCAAGCATAACCGCCTGTGTGTCGCTGTTTGCAATGTAATCAAAGCTGGCATCTATGATAGCACCTGTCTCAATAAGGCACTTCTGGTCTGAGCCGCTCCTCAGCTGAAAAGCTCTGCCCTCGTCAGTAAGTGTGGGTGAGAAATGGTGGGTATCTGCAATAAATGTGATTTTTGTACTCATTGTAGATTTTTGCCGCCTTTATATAGATTAAAATATGGGCAGAATGCGGGCGCACTGCCACACATAATAATCCATGATATTTAGGTCATTATATTACAAGAAATTTTGCTTGTCAATAATAATTTATATATTTATTACTTCATAAGTTTGAATTTTTCACTATTTTCACGTTAAAAGGCTGTGAGAGATATGTGAAAAGATTTTTATTTCTCATTTTTGCAAATTTCCTCAGTAAAACAAAAACAGCACCCACTTTGAGGTGCTGCATTAAATGTGCATATCTTATTTTACTGCCCTTCTTATTTCAACCGCTACGCCGAAAAATCTTACAGGCAGCTTTGCAATCTGCTCATTGGTGTAAAAAATTGAGTCATATTCAGGGTTTTCTGCAATCAGAATTATGCCGTTTTTCTGGTACTTGAGGCGCTTGATTGTTGCCTTCTCTCTGCCCTCAATCGCAACAACTATATCGTTGTTATCTGCCTCACTCTGCACACGCACAATTACTATATCCTCATCAAGAAACATGGGCTTCATGCTGTCGCCCTTAACCTTGAGAGCTACATATTCGCCCCTTGCGGAAAGCTCAGGTGAGATAGCCTCAAAGGCACTTATGTCCTCATCCTCAACAAAGGTCATCTCCCCTGCCTGCACTACGCCCTTAACGGGAATCATGATGGGGTCATCAGGTGTATCAAGGCCTAAAATTGCACCGATGGAGGCGTGGAAAATCTGTGAAAGAGCTATGAGCATTTCAGTATCGGGATTAGTTCTGCCCTGCTCCCACTGGCTTACTGCGGTCTGATGTACTCCGCAAAGCTCTGCTAATTCAAGCTGTGAAAGGCGGGCTCTTTTTCTTAAATCTTTTATACGGTTCATAGTGATTTTTCCTTTGTTTTTCAGTGTGAATTGTATTCTGACGGGCTGTTTTCTATGTGTAATTATGAGCGATTCTATTGAAAAAGTCAAGAAATTTTCGCAAATAATTAAAAGTTCTATTGACAAAGCTAAAAATCAGGCTTAGAATCAATAGTGCCACTAATTGAAACAGCCAAATTTTACAGAGAAGTGAGGGATGTATAATGAACAGTACTATTATTTCGCCAGAGAAATATTATGATTATCCAACAGAGGAGGAAGTAAAAAACGCAGTTAAAATCTGTTGTGGCCGCCACTGCAACGCCTGCGAATCCCCCGTTGAATACGCCTGGCGAAGGCGAAGGACTGACCTTGCAGACCTTGTGAATGTGGCTATTGAAAGGGAGCTGACGGACAGCGAAAAAGGGATAGTGACAGATATTTACTTTAACTATATGACCCCACGCAAGGTGGCTGAAAAAAGAAAAATCTCCAGAAGTGCCGTTTACAAAACCCTGCGTGTTGCAACTGAAAAGCTTAAAAAGCCCCTGAGCTATGTTGTGATGTATCAGCAGGATTTTATAGGCGAAGGTGCTGATGATACCCGCTTTTATGACGCTCTTAACATTGCCGCCGCAGGCAGAAGGCAGGCAGACAGCACAGGAGAAGCTCTTAAAAATCTCAGGCTCAGCCAAGCCCTTACTCTGACTCAGTCTGCAAAGGCAGCAGGGCTGTCAGTTGCCCGATTAAGACGAATTGAAAATATGGAGGCAGAGCCCACATTTGATAATGTTTTAAGGCTCTGCACCGCTTATGGCATAAGCATTCACGAATTTATAAGGAGGCTTGAAAATGGCTGAAATAACCTCCCTTGCAAGGGAATATGAAAACAGTGCGGATATATTGACTACACGCATACACGCACGCAATGAAAAGCTTAAAACAATGCACCGCTGCTCAAAGGAAGCCTACCAGCTTAAAAGGGAGCTGAGCATTCTGTATAAAGAAAGGCTGGAGGCACTTGAAACCGCAAGGCACTTAAAAAAATACTATGATAAGGAGAGCACAAATGACACAATTCATTGAGGCAACTATTGATGAAAACAGAGTGATGAGCTTTGATATGAAGGCAGTTTATGAGGGGGAAAACAACTCCTCCGTAATTAAAATTCCCCTTGATATATGGGCTGATGAGAGCATAGATTTTTACTCACTCAGCCTTGAAACCTACCCCTTCGGCAGGCACTATTACATAGGCAATATAGGCAGGGAGGATTGCCCCTTTGCCACCGTTTCAGAGGGATTTTTACTTCTGCCCCTTACAACAAGGCTTACATCTGCAGGCAAATTAAGGCTTCAGCTTTCCGCCCATTATACCGACGAAAACGGCAGAGAAATCATAGAGAAAACAAGCATTGCAAATCTTGTATTCAAGCCCTCAATGGTGCAGACCGACCTTACCCCTGCTGAGTTTACAAGCCTGCAGGCACAGTTTAACACCCTTAAAGCCCGTGTGGATGACCTTGATAAGGAAATGGATTACGACTACTTTTGCGCAGCCCTTTGTGCAAGGCTGCTTTATGTAAATAAAAGGATTACTCCCATCCATTTTCCACAGAGTGGCTCAAGGGCAGAGGAGCTTGTTGATGAGCTGCTTTCAGATTTTACGGCAGACGGTAAAACAACACACTATATTGTAATGCCCACCTATTCAGGAGAATGTGCCTCTCTTATAGCAATTTACGCAGTGGAGGGCAACGCAGTGGTGGGCAGATATTCCGGCAGGGCATTGCTTGAGTTTATGCTCAGCCAGGTGAAAGGATGAATGAATGAGTAAAAAGATAGTTATTTCAATAGGGCACGGCACAAGTATTCACGGCGGCTATGACCCAGGTGCTTTAAGCAAAGACGGCAAGTATGAGGAGCATAAAATTGCGGCAGAAATCGGCAGATACGCCGCTGAATATTTAGGCTGTAAGCTGATAAATTATGATGGCTCAATGAGCCTTACAGACCGCATAGATGAGATAAACAGAATTGACCCCGACTTCTGTGCGGATATACACCTTAACGCAGGGGGAGGCACAGGCACAGAGGTATTTTACTACCACAACTCCCCTACGGGCAAAAGAGCCGCAACTGAGGTCTGCAGGCAGATAAGCTCTGAGCTGGATGTTCACAACCGCTGTGCAAAAATTAAGCTTAATAAATACGGCAAGGATTACTTTGCCTACATCAGATGCACCCGCCCCTGCGCAATCCTGATAGAAACTGTGTTTATTGATAACGACAGCGACCTTGAAAAAATCAAAACACCTGATGGTATGCAGAGGTGCGGCTACGCCATCGGCAGAGCACTTGAGAAATCAATCATTAAATATCAGTAAGGAGAGAGAAAATGAAAAAGCTTAAAATCACTTCCGTTTCCGCAGGCACATGGGTAAGACTTGTGCTGCTTATTGCAACCTTTACAAATATGACCCTGAGTATGCTTGGCAAAAATCCCGTTATGGCAGACGGCACAGCAGGCAACATTGCCTCAATTATTATGGCATCCTCAACCGCCCTTGTATCCTACTGGAAAAATAATTCATTTACAAAGGCGGCTATGCAGGCAGACAGAGTGCTTGCGGAGATAAAAAGCAACAATTAATAATCTGTTTACAAAAAATCCAAAAAATAATGCAACAAAAGGTGTAATTTAGCTTACTGATATGTGAAAGCATAAGGCAAAAAGAGACCGTGGATGGCATCGGATTGCTCAGAAAAACTGCAGGAGGCAAAGGCAATGGCACCTATCATAATCAGCATTACCACACTTATTGTAGGTCTGGTTGTTTATAACGAATTACCAGACAGCAAACCAAAATTCTGAAAGTGGATGGCTTTTTCCCTGTCACGCTATGTGGCAGGGTTTTGCTTTGTATATGGGCAGGGGCTCACCACACAACATATAGTATCTATATAATATAATAAAAGAAATTTATAAAAAATGCTTTACAAACGGATATCTTTGTGTTATACTCCCGTTTGCAATGCCCGATACACGGTTTGCGGAGTAAACCTTTCACAAGGTAATCACCTGCCGTTTACTGAGTACGAGGCAAATATTTTAATGAGGTGAAAAATTATGACACAGGCAGAAAAACAGGCTATCATGGCAGAGTATGCTACACACGAGGGCGACACAGGTTCACCCGAAGTACAGATCGCAGTTCTCACAAAGAGAATCAACGACCTTAACGCACACCTTGCTACACACAAGAAGGACCATCACAGCCGTAGAGGTCTTCTTATGATGGTTGGTCGCAGAAGAAACCTTCTTGCATACCTTCAGAAGAACGATATCGAGCGTTACCGTTCAATCGTTGCAAGACTTGGTCTTCGTAAATAATTTTCAACCCACAGCAGGCAGATTTCTTATTCTGCCTGCTAATTCCATTTTTATATGGGGCTTGATATCCCCTCAGAAATGGAATTAAAATCTTAATTTAGAGGCGGTTTTGCGGTTATTTACGCAGTGAATTGAGTGTATAGTACAGCACAAATCCATTACCACTTTACATTGAATTTACTGCTTAAAGCCGAACCGACCTCTGAAAATATATTTTACAGAAAGAGGTAAAAACTTATGGCAATGTCATCTTTAATGTCATTCGACTGTTTCAAGAAGTATGAAACAGAAATCGCAGGCAGACCCCTCGTAGTAGAAGTTGGCAAAATGGCACAGCTTGCAGGCGGTTCATGCCTTGTTCGCTACGGCGAAACAAACGTACTTTGTACAGCTACTATGGCTCCTAAGCCCCGTGAAGGCGTAGATTTCTTCCCCCTCTCAGTTGACTATGAGGAGAAGCTCTACTCCGTAGGTCGTATCCCCGGCTCATTCCAGCGCCGTGAGGGTAAGGCAAGCGAAAAGGCTACACTTTACTCAAGAGTTATCGACAGACCTATCCGTCCTCTCTTCCCCAAGGATATGAGAAACGATGTAGGCGTTGTTGCTACAGTTATGTCAGTTGACCCTGACTGCGAGCCCCAGATTGCTGCTATGCTCGGCGTTTCAATCGCTATCAGCATTTCAGAAATCCCCTGGGAAGGCCCTGTAAGCAGCGTTGTAGTTGGCCTTGTTGATGGTCAGTACGTAATTAACCCCACTCTTGAGCAGAGAGCAAAGAGCGAGATGTACGTAACAGTTGCTTCCACAAGCGACCTTGTTGCTATGATTGAAGCAGGCGCTAACGAAGTAAGCAACGATGATATGTATGATGGTATCATGTTCGCTCACAAAGAGAACCAGAGAATCGTTGAGTTCATCAACCAGATTAAGGCTGAATGCGGCAAGGAGAAGGTTGACTTCCCCTCAAACGATCCTGACCCCGAAATGTACGAAGCAATCAAGGAGTTCTCAATTGAGGATATCCGTTTTGCTCTTGATACAGACGATAAGAGAATCCGTGACGACAGACTTAAGCCCGTATACGAAAAGGTACACGCTGAGTTTGACGAGAAATATCCTGAAATGGAAGGCAAGATTGAAGAGTGCCTTTACAAGGTTCAGAAGTACGTTGTACGCCGCTGGCTCCTTGATGACGGCAAGCGTGTAGACGGCAGAGATATTAACGAAATCAGACCTCTTAACGCACAGGTTGACCTTCTTGACAGAGTACACGGCTCAGGTATGTTTACCAGAGGCCAGACTCAGGTACTTTCCATCACCACACTTGGCCCCATGAGCGACGCTCAGATGCTTGACGGCCTTGATGAAGAGGAAAGCAAGAGATACATCCACCACTACAACTTCCCCTCATACTCAGTAGGCGAAACAAAGCCCTCAAGAGGCCCCGGCAGAAGAGAAATCGGCCACGGCGCACTTGCAGAGAAGTCACTTGTTCCCGTTCTTCCCTCAGTTGAAGAATTCCCCTACACTATCAGAGTTGTTTCCGAAGTTCTTTCTTCAAACGGTTCAACATCACAGGGTTCAGTTTGTGGCTCAACCCTTTCACTTATGGCAGCAGGCGTTCCCATCAAGGCACCCGTTGCAGGTATCTCCTGTGGTCTTATCACAGAGGGCGACCGCTTTATGACAATGATCGATATCCAGGGTCTTGAGGACTTCTTTGGCGATATGGACTTTAAGGTAGCAGGTACCAAGAAGGGTATCACATCAATTCAGATGGACCTTAAGGTACATGGTCTTACTCCCGCTATTATCAGAGAAGCTCTTGATAAGACATATAAGGCACGTTGCTACATCATTGATGAAATTATGACTCCTGTTATTGCAGAGCCTCGTAAGGAGCTCAGCAAGTGGGCACCCAAGATGGTTACCACCAAGATTGACCCCGAAAAGATCGGTGACGTTATTGGTAAGCAGGGTAAGGTTATTCAGAAGATCTGTGCTGAATGCAATTGTAAGATTGACGTTCAGGAGGATGGTAATGTATTCGTTTCATCCACAAGCATTGATGATGCTAACAGAGCTCTCTTCATCGTTGAAACAATCGCACGTGGTCCCGAAGTTGGCGCTATCTACAACGGCGTTGTAACCCGCCTTATGAGCTTCGGTGCATTCGTTGAAATTGCTCCCGGCGTTGAAGGCATGGTACACATCAGCCACCTTGATACAAAGAGAACTGAAAAGGTTGAGGATGTAGTAGTTGTAGGCGACGAAGTAATGGTTAAGGTACTTCCCAAGGATGACCAGGGCAGACTTAACTTCTCACGCCGTGAAGCTCTTATTGAGATTACAGGCGCTGTTCCCGAAAACGAGCTTTCTGAAGCTCCCCGCAGAGAATTCAGAGGCAACAGAGGCAACAGAAGACCCCACAA
>JAKSQR010000051.1 GCA_024404065.1 Clostridia bacterium
TAATACCTTGTGCCAGGCTTAAGGTCTTTAAGCACTGCAAAGTGAATGTGAGAGGTGTTTATATCACTTTCAAATATTTCAGTAACTGCACTGAGTTTAATCTTTTCTTTGCCTTTTTCGTAATACTCCACATAGCCATCTTTAATATCAGTGCTGGTACGCCATGTAATGGACATAGATGTTTTTGCGTCACCGCTGATGCTTACCATAATATGGTCTGGCTGTGGTGTTGCCAATCTGTAATTGGGCTCTTGTTTCATAATTATTTCTCCAATTTAAGCATTCTGACACCGTGGGAGTTAACCTTAACTGCACCGTTATATTTTATTTCTTTATGCTCCCACATATCCCATACTTTTGAGTTATCGCCTATATCGTATTTGATATTGTGATTTTTATTATCGGTATTAAATATAGCAAGATAGGTGCATTTTTTGCCCTGTGACTGCCACATAATAGTGCCTTTTTTATTTTTCTCATCCCTGTATATCTGACGGGCACCCTTTGAATTTTTGAGCATATAAATAAGCTCTTCATTCTGAAGCAGAGAGAGGGTAAACTCGTCGTTATCTCTCATTTCAGCACCTATCATAAGGGGTGAGCGGAAAATACACCAAAGTGACATAAGGGTTTTAAGCTCATCCTCTGTAAAATTAGTCCATCTGCCCTTACCATTATTATCACAAAGGGCAAGATGACCGATGGGAAGCATATCACAATCGGGCCATGCACCGGGTTTAACATAGGACTGCCAGGTAAGGCATCTGTCAAACATATCGTGTATTCTTTCCCAACTATCCCAAAAATCGTCTGTAATGCGCCACATATTGGCATTGGCAGCAAGATGCAAATGCTGCTTTGGGTCTGCCGGACCAGGTGAAAGAGAGAGAACAATATCTCTGCCACATTTATCAATGGCTTTACGAAGCATTTCAATCTCTGCCTTGCCTTCATAATGGTTAGCACTGAATCTTGTATCTGCTATATCATCGCATTTTATAAAGTCAACACCCCATGAGGCATAAAGCTCAAGAAGTGAATCATAATACTCCTGAGCGCCCTTTGCTTTGGGATTTACGCCATACATATCCGTATTCCACATACAAACAGAGTAGGGCAATGCTATATCACGTGCTTTTACTCCATCGCATTTGATAGAAGCCTCTGAGTGAACAGCCTGACGAGGAATACCACGCATAATATGAATGCCGAACTTAAGGCCTAATGAATGGACATAATCGGCAATTGGCTTAAATCCTTTGCCCCCTTCTGATGATGGAAACCTTTCAACGGAAGGGATAAGTCTTGAATATTCATCCATACAGAGGGGATAAAAATCATTGTAAGCAAAGCCCTTTGCCTTTGGCTCGGACCACTGAATATCACATACGATATATTCCCAGCCATAGTCTTTAAGATACTTTGCCATATACTCAGCATTGCCACGAAGTGCCTCTTCATTTACAGTAGCGCCGTAGCAATCCCAGCTGTTCCAGCCCATTGGTGGTGTGGGTGCAAATTTCTTGTGCATATTATTTATCCTTTCTGTATACAAAAATTCCGAATGCGGCTTTAGTACTAAACGAGGTAAGAGTATTCAGCTTTTCCTGGTCTTCTCTGCCTGTCTTATAGTAGTAAGGCGTCATTCTGAAAAGATTAAGAATATCTTCGTTATTATTTATTTCAAGCTCTTTGCTTATTTCTCTGTACTCAGCAAAGGTAAGATTCTCAATATCTTTTTCAGGTTTTTCGTTAAGATATGGCTTCTCATAAACAGCCGCCTTAAGAGAAAAGAGATGGTCCTCAAGTGGTATAACTCTTATGAGTATGCCACCCTTTTTAAGCACTCTTTCAAACTCCATATCTGCCTTTGGTGAAAAGCAATTAAGCACACAGTCACAGCTGTCACTCATAACAGGCATATCAAAAAGGCTTGCAACTGCTAAAGGGAATGTAACCTTTCGCTTGCAGGCAAATTCAAGGGCATCCTTTGAAATATCAATGCCTAAAAAATTATACTGTGGATTACACTGAGCTATACTGCCTGAGTAGTAGCATTCACCACAGCCTGCATCAAGAATAGTGGCATTTTCACTGAGGTACTTACTGCAGATATTTTTTATTTCTTCAAATAAAAATGAGTAATAGCCTGCTGAAAGAAAATCACGCCTTGCACGGACCATAAGCCTGTCATCCCCGTGCCTTTTGGCTGAGGACTGATTTGACATAAGCAAATTTACATAGCCGAATTTTGATTTATCAAAGCAATGGCCATTTTCGCATTTATATATTTTTTCGCTATTTTCAAGAGGTGCTTTACACACCGGACAAATAAAATCAATCATTTTCATTCTTGTATATTTCAAATCTTCTTATCATAGCCCTGCCGATTTCTTCCATAAATTTAAGGCCTGATTTTGCACATTCATGGGGAATCCTGCCAAAGAAATTATCTGCCTCAAAGGTTAAGTTCCCTTTATAATCAACCTCGGCTAAAGCGGTAAGAATTTCCTTAAAATTCATATTCATTGTGTAGGGTAAGGTGTGGCTGTCGTCTATGCCGTTATTATCATGGACGTGAAGGCAAGCTATTCTGCTACCCATCTTTTTAATCATTTCGGGTGCATTTTCGCCTACAAGCCCTATGTGACCTAAGTCAAGGCAGGCGGTAAACACATCGGGGTTGAGGGCATCTACATACCTGTTAAAATCCTCTGCAGTTGAGCAGACATTGGGGAATTTTTTACCGTTTTTATCCGTACCCCACATATTTTCAAGGGCAATTTTTACTCCACTCTCCTTTGCGTAATACTCAAGAGAGTGAAACATTTCCATATTGGTTTCAAAACAGTTTTTGGGGGTATAAATTGGGTGAACTACTATAATTTCAACACCTAAAAGGCCTGCACACTCAATGCTTCTTAAAATTTTAGGCCACATCATTGAGCTGTACTCAATATCCCCTACCCTCATTGGTGGGAATGGAGAATGTGCCTGATCAAATGTAACACCGTAAGATGAAGCTATATCACGAAGCTCTTTAAGATGATTTTTATAACCTGGCTGATTAAGTACATAGTCAGGCTCATCCTTCATAGCAAACATGGAGTAATCAATAGCGTCAAAGCCTGCCTCGCATATCATTTTAACAGCTTCTTTTTCGCCGTATCTTTTGCCAAGAAATTCAGTTTGTGTAATCAGTTTCATTTACATCACCAAATCAATCTGCGGTTACAGTTTTATAGAAATCAAGGGCATTGAAGCTCTTGTTGGTTTGTTTAAGCAGGAAATCCTCGCAAGCCTTTACAAGCAGTTTTTCATCATACGGAGAAACTGAAAAAGAGTAAATTCTGTTTACGGGGTTTGCTACAATATGCCTCATTGCAGTAAGTACACCTGCTGTAATTACCATATCATTACGAGGATGGTTCTTACAGTAAAACTTGCCTTGTGATGTACTGAAATACACATCACCCTTAGGGTTTTCACCACAACCTGCACAGGCTGTTAAATCAGGGGCAAAGCCTGCAATAGCAAGCAATTTTAGCTCTGTAACTGCCTTCAGAAAATCAGGTGTGCGTCTGCCATTCTGAAGATATGCAAGAGAATTTAATAGAATTTTTAATGTGTCAGGAGCAGGTATTCCCTCAGGTACAAATTCCATTGCAAGGGAGCAAAAATACTGCCCTAATGCAAGGCTCTCTATATTTTGCCTTAAGCCAAAGAATACCTCTTTTGCCTGAGCTGACTCAATTGTATAGCTATCCTTACCGATATAAATTGAATACTCACCATAGCAAAAGGCTTCTGTGGCAGCGTGCATATTACTTTTCATCTTCTTTGCCCTGTTTGCAAAGGCTCTGATAACACCGAACTCAGCGGTAAGAAGAGTTACAAGTCTGTCACTCTCACCTGTATCAGTAACCTTCAGGACAAGGCCTTCAGTTATAGTTGACATAAATTACCTCAATCAAGACCGAAGTTATGGATAAGTCCCTCTCTGTTGCGCCAGCCTTCTTTTACCTTAACCCAGCACTGAAGGTTTACCTTGCAGCCAAAGAAATTTTCCATATCCATTCTGGCTCTTGTGGAAATCTTTTTGAGCATATCACCTTTTTTACCAATGATAATACCCTTGTGGCTTTCCTTTTCGCAATAGATGGTTGCCTCTACATCCATAATGTCGCTCTGAGGTCTTTCACGCATTTTTTCAATACTTACGGCAACACCGTGGGGTATTTCTTTATCAAGTAAAAGAAGCATTTTTTCTCTGATAAGCTCAGCGGCAATTACACGCTCTGGCTGGTCTGTAAGAGTATCATCAGGGAAGAAATGTACAGACTCGTATGCAAGCTTTTCAAGCTCCTCTATTACTACATCCACATTGTCGCCTTTAAGTGCACTTACAGGCACTACTGCCTCAAAATCATAAGCCTGAGTGAGCTTTATGATTTTTTTCATAACTACTTCTTTATCTCTTATAGTATCAGTTTTATTAACTGCAAGAATTACAGGAGCTTTCTCTCTTTTAAGCTTTGCAAGCAGCTCAATCTCTGCCTCTCTTAAATCACCATCAGGCTCAGTTACAAAAAGGCAGGCATCCATACCTGATATACCCTCACCAACTGCTTTAATCATCTTTTCGCCAAGCTTGTTTTTGGGGCGATGATAACCGGGGGTATCTGTAAATACAAGCTGTGTTTCGCCCTTTGTGAGCACGCCCATAATACGTGTGCGGGTAGTCTGAGGCTTTTGAGTTACTATGGCAACCTTTTGACCAAGCATTTTATTAAGAAGTGATGATTTGCCTACGTTAGGGCATCCTACTATTGCTACAAAAGCTGTTTTTGTCATATTATTTCTCCTTCTTCTGCATTCTCTGAGGTATTAAAACAAAGCACACGCTAAGCACTAAGCTTATAACCAAAACAACAAGTGAGCCGATATGCTCTGTGTAATATTCAAACATCTTTCTGAAAGCTGCAGGCTGATACATAATAACTATACCTGCAATTACTGAGAAAATTACTGCAATAAGTACTGCGCCTGCTGCTGCATCCTTGGCAGCCCCTGCAATGGGATTATGCTCCGTTGTTGCTAAATCAACTACCCTTTCAATAGCAGTATTAACCGCCTCAAGGCTTAAAACTAAAGCACAAAGTGCAAGCAGCACACCATACTCTGCTTTTGAAATCTCAAAGAAATCATAAAGCCCTAAAAAGCAGAACATATAAACTGTAAAGCACAGGTGCACTCTCATATTCATTTCGTGAGCAAAGCAGTAAAAAATACCCTTGCCCGCATAAGTGAATCCTTTAAGAAACTTTTTCATTTTATTCTCCAAAAATCAATCTCTTTTAAGTTCAAGCATATCAAGTATTTCTTTTTGCCTTGAGAACATTTCCTTTTCTTCCTGCTCATTATTCACATGGTCATAGCCAAGCAGATGAAGCATAGAATGAACTGTTAAAAAGCCTATTTCACGCTGAATGGAATGACCATATTCTTCAGCCTGAGCAATAGCATGAGAAACGGATATAACCACATCACCAAGCATTTTTGCACCTGTGTCGTAGTTTGTATCATATACTCCATTCTCACCAAGAGGGAATGAAAGCACATCAGTAGCACGGTCAATATTCCTGAATTGCTTATTAAGCTCATGTATTCTGTCATCATCTGTGAAGGTAACACTCACCTCAGCAAGTGAATCAAAGCCCTCATACTGAAGCACAGCCTCACAGCATTTTATAACAAGCTCCTCAGAGCCATCAGGCACTGTAATGCCCTCATCAAGTGATATTTCTACATTAACCTTTGCGGTCATTTCTGCTTCTTTCCTCCAGATTTTTTTCGTATGCTTTGATGATATCCTGTACAAGCTTATGTCTTACAACATCCTTTTCAGTAAACCTGATAATACCAATATCATCTATATTTTTTAGCACCTTCATAGCTTCCTTAAGACCTGACCTTTTGCCATCGGGAAGATCTATCTGCGTTACGTCGCCTGTAACTACCATCTTTGAATTAAAGCCAAGACGGGTTAAAAACATTTTCATCTGCTCTGTGGTGGTATTCTGAGCTTCATCAAGAATTACAAAGCTGTCATCAAGAGTACGGCCTCTCATATAAGCAAGAGGGGCAACCTCTATATCGCCTCTCTCCTGATGCTTCTGAAAATTCTCGGAGCCAAGCATATCAAAAAGAGCATCATATAACGGTCTTAAATATGGGTCAACCTTCTGCTGAAGGTCACCGGGAAGAAAGCCTAACTTTTCGCCTGCCTCAACTGCGGGTCTTGTAAGCACAATTCTGTTTACCTCTTTTGCTCTGAATGCGGTAACTGCCATAGCAACTGCAAGGTATGTTTTACCTGTACCTGCAGGACCTACGCCGAGAGTGATTGTATTATTTCTTATAGTTTCTATATACTTTTTCTGACCGAGCGTTTTAGGTTTAATAGGTTTGCCCTTTGCAGATATGCAAACACAGTCGGCTGTCATCTGCTCTAATTTATCCTCTTTGCCTTCATTTACAAGAGAAAGTACATAACGCACATTCTGGTCACTTAAGGCTTCGCCTCTGTTTATGAGGGTAAGCAAGCCGTTTATTGCTCTTACACCCTTCTGCACATTTTCAGCCTCACCTGTAACCTTAAGCTCAGAGCCTCTGCTTATAACTGAAACAGAAAACTCCTTCTCAATCATTTTTATATTTTCGTCAAAAGAGCCAAACAGACTTACAGCCTGCTCCATACGGTCAACATTTATTATCTGCTCGTACATCTTAAGCCCTCCTATCAATCTGTAATTTAATCATACTTTGCCATACTACGTTAAGTATATCATACCCACTTACAAATGTCACTTAATATATTATTTTTATTTTATAATCTTGACTTTTATTTTATATAATATTAAAATTACTGTGGTTATTTATGACCCTTTGGAGGATATAGTTTTGAACTACGCTTATTTAACAGATTTTTCCAGATATGTATTGCCTGTTCTGGCAGTAACAATATTGGTTTTATGCCTTGCAGCATTATTAAGAAGGCATCCTCAGCCTTTGGGAAATGTTAAAATACACGACTCCGGCACTAAAGAGGATTACATTCTTACAAGCCGTGAAACATCCCTTGGCAGCCATAAGGATTGCGACATAGTGCTTAAATATCCTACTGTGTCAAAGCATCACGCTGTAATAATATGCGGTAAGGATGGCTGGTATATAAAGAAAACCGGCAGAGAAGATAAGCCCGTAATTGTAAATGGCAAAAAGATAGAAAAAACAAGTATGCTCACGTCAGGTGATAAAATTTCACTTGGTGAGGCTGTACTGTATTTTGACAACACACTTTGATTCAGGAAGATTTTTATATGATAAATAAACCCGAAATAATTGAATATCAGAATGGCCTTCGGGTTATATTGCAGGATTTACCATACACAGGCATCTGCTCTGTAAATATCAAATTTGCGTCTGGCTCCTGCTGGGAGGACGAAAGCACCTCAGGTATAAGCCATTTTATAGAGCACATGCTGTTTAAGGGCACTACTCACCGCACAGCATTTCAGATTGCAGAGGAAACTGATGAAATAGGCGGTATAGCAAACGCCTACACCGCTAAAGAAAACACCTGCCTTTATGTTTCAGCCCTCAGTGAGCACGGACCTAAAGCACTGGATATACTTTGTGATATGGCAGTAAATCCCCTTATGGCAGAGGCTGATGTTACAACTGAAAAAAGCGTTATAATTGACGAGATAGAAATGTACGATGACAGCCCTGAGGATGTATGTGCTGAGGCAAACGACGAAGCCGTATGGGAGGGCAGTCCCCTTTCACTTAAAATACTTGGCACAAGAGAAAGTGTAAACCGCTTTACCGCTGTTGATTTAAGGGAAAGGCATAAGAAATTCTTTACACCCGAAAGAACAGTTATAAGCATTTGCGGGCATTTTAATAAAGATGAAATGCTGAATGTAATTGATAAATATTACTCGGATTCTGAAAACACAGGCTTTGAGATAACAAGCACAGAAGCAGAGTTTAAGAGCAAGGTAACTACCGTTGAAAGAGACTTCAGGCAAAATCAGATTATACTAAGTTTTCCTGGCATTGATAATTACGACAGCAGAAAATATGCTGCCCTGCTTCTTTCAAATATGTTAGGTGCTTCTACCTCATCTAAGCTTTTTCAAAGGCTTCGTGAGGAGCTTGGTCTTGTTTACTCCGTAGATTGCTACAATACAGCTATAGGTAAAACTGCAATTTTTTCAATCTGTGCAGGGCTTTCCCCTGGCGATGAGAAAGAAGTAATAGAGGAAACTAAGAAAATTATTGCTGACTTTTGCAATACAATAACTGAAAAAGATTTATCAAGGGCAATTGAGCAGGCTGTTTCAGGCTTTGTTATGGGGCTTGAAAGCTCATCATCAAGAGCATCAAGAAACAGCAGACAGATATTGCTTTATGGTAAAATTACCTCGGATGAAGAAGCAATAAGTGCTTATCGCTCTGTAACACTTGATGATATAAAAAATGCAGCTCATAGCATATTTGATATGAGCAAAGCATCACTCTGTGTTGCAGGCAAGGTTAAAAGTAATAAATACTACTACGATATATTGGGAGGTACCTGATATGGCAAAAAAAGCAAAAAAGAGCAAGCTCGCCTTACCGGTTGGCATACTTACAATAGTTATGGCAATAGTAGGCGTAATTGCTACTGTTATATATATCGGTAATATTGCAAAGGCAAGGAAAAACAAGGAGATAGAAAAAGCAAACTATGAGGCTATGATTAAGCCTGTAGTTATGTTTGACCCTACTCCCTTTGATGATCTTTCTCAGGCAGATAAATCTCAGCTTCTTTATGCGGCAGTATGGAATATCCTGATAGATGAAGAGGGCATGAGTAAATACCCTTATGCACAGGGTGAGACTTTCGGTATTCAGGTGCCTCAGGAGGATATTGCAAAGAGCTTTAATAAGCTTTTCGGTAATGAAATAGATGTTACTACTCTTTACAACACAGTTGATATGAGTGTGTATGATATCACTTATGATTCAGCCCTTCAGAGTTATATTTTGCCTATTACCGGTGTTGACTCTGTTTATACACCTAAGGTATACGACATCAAAAAACAGGGTAACAGCGTTGTGCTTACCGTTGGATACATAGGCAATAAAGCATGGGCTGACCTTAACGGTGATACACTTACCGCCCCTGAGCCCGATAAATATATGCAGATTACATTAAGAGACAGCTCAAATGGCTCTTATATTGCATCTATTAAGGAGGCTGACGGTCAGGAGGTTGCTGAAAAGATACTTACATCACAGTATTTTGAGGT
>JAKSQR010000052.1 GCA_024404065.1 Clostridia bacterium
CAAAGGTATTCCCCGCCCTTCGCAGCATTTTAGGCGAGTGTAAATGCATTGATGAGTTTGAGTGCACTGTAAACGCAGTAAATAACTCACTTAAAGATAAAATTGAGATTGATTTTTCATACTCAGGTGATGTAAACTACTATAATGGTATTATTTTTAAGGGATATATAGAAGGCATACCCGAAAGTGTACTTTCAGGCGGTCAGTATGACGGCCTTATGAAGAAGATGGGCAGGCAGTCCGGCGCTATCGGTTTTGCAGTTTATATCGGCACTCTTGAAAGATTAGGTAACGGCGAAAAATACGACGTTGATACTATTCTGCTTTACGATAAGGACGCTGACATTGTGGCACTTAACGCTGCAGTTAAGAGCATTGCAGACACAGGTGTTTCCGTAATGGCGGTTAAAAAGATACCCGAAAAGCTTAAATGCAAAAAGCTTATGAAATTTGACGGTAAGGAGGTAAAGCCCCTTGAAACAGATGCTTAATGTTGCTCTGCCAAAAGGCAGACTTGGTGAAAAGGTTTACGATATGTTTGAAAAGGCAGGCTTTGAGTGCCCCTCCATCAAAGAGAAAAACCGTAAGCTGATTTTTGAAAACGAAGAAAAAGGCGTAAGATATTTCTGGGTTAAGCCCTCTGATGTAGCAATTTATGTTGAGAGAGGCGCAGCAGATATAGGCGTTGCAGGTAAGGATATCCTGCTTGAGTATGAGCCTGATGTATTTGAGCTTCTTGACCTTGATATAGGCAAGTGCCGTATGGCAGTAGCCGCACCTAAGGATTTCCATGACGATAAGAGCAAGACCTTAAGAGTTGCCACAAAATTCTCAAACATTGCCAGCACCTACTATAAGTCAGTAGGCAGAGATATTGATATTATCCATCTTAACGGCTCTATTGAGATTGCACCTATCCTTGCCCTTTCAGATGTTATAGTTGATATAGTTGAAACAGGCGCAACCCTCAGGGAAAATAACCTTGAGGTATTTGAAACAGTTGTACCTATCAGCGCAAGGCTTATTGCAAATAAATCCAGCTACAGATTCAACAGCGAAATTATAGAGAAAATAGAAAAAGAACTTGCTAACCAGGTGGAGGCAAAAAATGATTAAAATACTTAACTACAACGAGATAGATAATCAGGATATATTTATCCGCTCCACATCCACACCCAATGTGCAGGATGTTGTAACAGAGATTATTGCAAATGTAAGAGCAAACGGCGATAAGGCTCTTAAAGAATACTGCCTTAAATTTGATAAGGCAGACCTTGATACATTGCTTGTATCACAGGAGGAGATTGACGAAGCCTTTGAGATTGTAGGCGAAAAGTTTACAACCATACTCAAAAAGGCAGCTGCCAACATTACAAAATTCCACGAGAAGCAGGTAAGAAACTCATTTATTATCAACGACACAAAGGGCGTTGTAATGGGTCAGAAGGTAATACCCGTTGATGCAGCAGGTCTTTATGTGCCCGGCGGCACAGCAGCTTACCCCTCAACTGTACTTATGGACAGCATCCCTGCAAAAATTGCAGGCGTTAAAGAGGTTGTAATGGTTACTCCCCCCTCAGCTAACGGCAAGGTAAACCCCGTAATTCTTGCAGCTGCAAAAATTGCAGGTGTAGATAAAATCTTTAAGGTAGGCGGCGCTCAGGCTATTGCAGCCCTTGCCTACGGCACAGAGTCAATCCCCAAGGTAGATAAAATTGTAGGCCCCGGTAATGCTTTTGTTGCAGAGGCAAAGAAGCAGGTATTCGGTCAGGTTTCTATTGATATGATTGCAGGCCCAAGCGAAATTCTTGTAGTAGCTGACGGCAAGACAAATCCAAAATACTGCGCTGCTGACCTTCTTTCACAGGCAGAGCATGATAAGATGGCAAGTGCTGTGCTTGTTACCGACAGTATGGAGCTTGCAAAGGCAGTAAGCGACGAGCTTGAAAGGCAGATTCCCCTGCTTGACAGAGCCGAAATTGCCCGTACATCCATTGATACAAACGGCAAAATCATTGTGGCAGATACCCTTGATGTAGTTATTGAAATTGCTAACGAAATTGCTCCCGAGCATCTCGAGCTCTGCGTTGATAATCCCTTTGATTATCTTGACTCTATCCGCCACGCAGGTTCAATATTTATGGGCAGAAATTGCCCCGAAGCATTAGGCGACTATTTTGCAGGCCCCAACCACACACTTCCCACAGGCGGCACAGCAAAATTCTCCAGCCCCCTTTCAGTTGACGATTTTGTAAAGAAAACACAGTATACCTACTTTACCCGTGAGGCTCTTGCAGAGGTTGCTTATGATGTGGAATTCTTTGCAAAGCAGGAGGGTCTTACAGGCCACGCAAAGAGCGCAGTTATCAGATTAGAGGATGAATAATAATGTCTGAATTTTTCAGTAAAAAATATGCTTCTCTTGAGCCCTACACCCCCGGTGAGCAGCCAAGAGATATGCAGTATATAAAGCTTAACACAAACGAGAGCCCCTTCCCCCCATCAGAGAAGGCAAGCAGATATGCTTATGAGGAAGCAAAAAAGCTTAATTTATACTCTGACCCCGAGAGCAAGGTGCTTACAGAAAAAATGGCAGCCTATTACGGTCTTGAAGCAAATCAGGTGCTTATGACAAACGGCTCAGATGAGATACTCAACTTTGCTTTTATGGCATTTTGTGATGATGAGCATCCTGCCGCATTTGCAAATATCACCTACGGCTTTTACCCTGTATTTGCTGAGATTGATAAGGTGCCTTATGTGGAAATTCCACTTAATGAGGACTTTACAATAAATGTAGATGACTACATAGGCATAAACAAAACTATATTTATTGCAAACCCCAACGCTCCTACATCTATTGCCCTGCCCATTTCAGAGATACGCAGAATTATTGAGAGCAACCCTAACAATATAGTTGTAATAGATGAGGCTTATGTGGATTTTGGTGCAGAGAGCTGTGTGCCACTTGTAAATGAGTATAAAAATCTGCTTGTTACACAGACCTTCTCAAAATCCCGCTCACTTGCAGGCGGTCGCCTTGGTATGGGCTTTGCCTGTAAAGAGCTTATTCAGGACCTTAATACAATTAAGTATTCAACTAACCCCTACAATGTAAACCGTATGACAGGTGCTGCCGGCATAGGCGCCCTTGAGGATGACGAATACACAAAGGCAAATATTAAAACCATTATGGAAAACAGGGCATGGACTATGGAGGAGCTTAAAAAATTAGGCTTCACAATGCCCGACTCCATGACTAACTTTATATTTGCAAAGCACGAAAAAATTGATGGCGGCGAGATTTACCAGAAGCTCAGAGAAAAGGGCATTCTTGTGCGCCACTTTACAAAGCCACTTATCTGCCAGTATAACCGCATTACAGTAGGCACTAAAGAGCAGATGGAGGCACTTATAAACGCACTCAGAGAGATTACGGAGGTATCCTTATGAGAATTGCAACAGTAGAAAGAAAAACAGCTGAAACAGATATCTGCCTTAAGCTTAACCTTGACGGCACAGGCGTAAGCAATATTGACACAGGCGTAGGCTTTATGGACCACATGCTTACTCTTTTTGCAAAGCACGGCAGATTTGACCTTGATATTACCTGCAAGGGCGATACAAATGTTGATGACCATCACAGCGTTGAGGATATAGGCATCTGCCTTGGTCAGGCTTTTGAAAAGGCTCTTGGCGATAAGAAGGGCATTGTTCGTTACGGCAGTATGATACTTCCTATGGATGAGGCTCTTATACTTACTGCTATTGATATTTCAGGCAGAACATATCTTAACTACGACCTTAAAATTCCCACTGCAAAAATCGGCACATTTGATACAGAGCTTGTTGAGGAATTTTTCTGGGCATTCGTTCGCAATATGCCCTCCTCACTTCACATAAAGCAGCCCGATGGCAGAAATGCACACCACATTGTTGAAGGCGCATTCAAATCCGTTGCCCGCTCACTTAAGCAGGCAGTTGCCATTGATAAGGACTTTGCAGATGAGATTCCCTCCACTAAGGGGGTTCTGTAATGGTTGCTATAATTGACTACGGCGTAGGTAACCTTTTCTCACTTGTTTCATCCTTCAGGGCTATTGGTGCAGAGGCTGTAATCACAGCTGACCCAAAAGTAATTGCTGATGCTGACAGAATTATTCTGCCCGGCGTAGGTGCATTTGAGGATGCTGCAAAAAAGCTCCGTGACTCAGGTATGGCTGATATTGTTAAAGCTGAGGTAGCAAAGGGCAAGCCTCTTATGGGTATATGCCTTGGTATGCAGCTGCTTTTTGATAAAAGCTATGAGTATGGTGAGTTTGAAGGTCTCGGTCTTATAAAAGGCGAAGTAAGACCTATCGCAGAGGTTATACCTGCAGATTATAAAATACCCCACATCGGCTGGAATGCCCTTGATTTTCACGGCAGAAGCTGTAAGCTTTTCAAATACATAAATGAGGGTGACCACGTTTATTTTGTACACTCCTTTTATGCTGCAAACTGCAATGAGGCAATGGTTGCCACCGCTGAGTATGGTGCAGATTTAACTGCCGCAGTAGCAGATAAAAATGTTTATGGCTGCCAGTTTCACCCCGAAAAAAGCGGCGAGGTTGGTATGAAAATTCTTAAAGCATTCTGCGAATTGGAGGCATAATATGCTTATATTTCCCGCAATAGATTTATACGGTGGCAAGGCGGTAAGACTCTACAAGGGCGATTACAACCAAATGACCGTTTATAATGATAATCCCCTCTCAGTTGCAGAGGATTTCAGAAATCAGGGTGCAACCTGCCTGCACATAGTTGACCTTGAGGGTGCAAAAACAGGCGAAACCCCAAATATTGAAACTGTTAAGCTCCTTGCTAAGGAGAGTGGCTTATTTACCGAAATAGGCGGCGGCATAAGAAACATTGAAACTGCTGATAAATACATTGAGGCAGGTGTTGACCGCATTATTTTAGGCACAGCCGCAGTTAAGGATGAAGCTTTTCTTATTGAATGTGTTAAAAAATACGGTGATAAGGTGGCAGTAGGTGCAGACCTTAAGGATGGCTATGTTGCCATAAAAGGATGGACCGAAAAGAGCGAATATGACGCTTATACCTTCTGCGAAAAGATGCAGAAAATCGGTGTAAAAACCCTTATCATTACAGATATTTCAAAAGATGGCGCAATGCAGGGCACAAACCTTGCACTTTATAAAGAGCTCAGCGAAAAATTCAATATTGATATTACTGCCTCAGGCGGTGTATCCACAATAGATGATGTTAAAAAGCTCAGCGAAATGAATATGTATGCCGCCATTATTGGCAAGGCTTACTATACAGGTGCCATTTCAATCAAAGAGGCAGTAGAGGTAGCAAAATGATAACAAAAAGAATAATCCCCTGCCTTGATGTAAGAAACGGCAGGGTTGTAAAAGGTGTTAACTTTGAGGGGCTTAATGATGTTTCATCCCCTGTTGAGTTAGCAGATTACTACTCAAAGTGCGGTGCTGACGAGCTTGTATTTTATGATATTACAGCCTCCTCAGACGGCAGACAGATTTTTACAGATATACTTTGCGAAACTGCAAAAAAGGTGTTTATCCCCCTTACAGTAGGTGGCGGTATAAATACAGTAGCAGATTTTGACAGAGTGCTTAAATGCGGTGCTGATAAGGTAAGCGTAAACTCAGGCGCTATCAGAAATCCCGGTCTTATTGAAGAGGCTGCAAAGCTTTATGGCGACCAGTGTGTAGTTATCTCAGCCGATGTTAAAAGAGTAGACGGTGTTTTCCGTGTGTTTGCAAAGGGCGGCAGAGAAAACACAGGCATGGAGGCTATTGAGTGGATTAAGCGCTGTGTTGATAACGGCGCAGGTGAGGTTGTGCTTAACTCCATAGATACAGATGGTGTTAAAGGCGGCTTTGACCTTGAAATGCTTGACGCAGTGTGCAACGCAGTTTCAGTACCTGTTATTGCCTCAGGCGGTGCAGGCTGTATTGATGACTTTACCACACTTTTCAAAACATTACCTAAGGTAGATGCAGGCCTTGCCGCCTCAATCTTCCACTTCGGTGAGGTCAGCATAAAGGACCTTAAAACAGAGCTTAAAGCAAACGGAATACCCGTAAGATTATAAGGAGAGAAAAAATGATTAACATTGAAGAGCTTAAATTTGATGAGAAGGGTCTTATCCCTGCAATCGTAGTAGATGCAGATACCAAAAAGGTGCTTACCCTTGCTTATATGAATAAGGAAAGCCTTGGTATCACAATGGAAAAGGGTCTTACCTGCTTCTGGTCAAGATCAAGACAGGAGCTTTGGCTCAAGGGCGAAACAAGCGGTAACTATCAGCACGTAGTTTCCATCACAGCTGATTGTGACAAGGACGCACTTGTAGTTATGGTTAAGCCTGACGGCCCTGCATGTCACCTTGGCACCACAAGCTGCTTTGAAAACCCTGTGTGGGAAAGTGATGAGATTGCTGCATGGAGCCTTGAAGGTCTTATGGAGCTTATCAAGGGCAGAAAAACTGAGAAAAAAGAGGGCTCCTACACCACATACCTTTTTGAAAAGGGCATTGATAAAATGCTTAAAAAGGTTGGTGAGGAATCAACTGAGGTTATTATTGCCGCTAAGGATAATGACAAGAAGGAAACCATTTATGAAATTGCTGACCTTACCTACCACGTAATGGTTATGATGATTGAAATGGGCATTTCCCTTGAGGATATTCACAACGAGCTTGCTTCCCGTCACGTAATTGACCATAAGGTTAAGCAGGAAAAAATGACAAGCTGATTAAATAATCAAAGGTAAATCTTATGAAAAGAATAGCTTCAATTATTCTTGCCGTTGTTATCTGCCTTTCAGCCTTTGTAACAGCTTACGCAATACCACTTAATACACCTACAAAGGAAATAATCTGCGCCGTAAACAAAAAAGAGGGCGCAGTAATGATAGCTGAAAAGAATGACGGCAAGGACCACGAAATTCCCCTTTATACTAAAGAAACACTGGCTTATGGGCAGCAGTTTACCATTATAGGTGAATACTCCGACCCTGAGCTTCTTACCAAAAACAAAATAGATACAGAGGGTAAATTATTTGCCTACATAGGTATAAATTACGGCCTTGACAGTGAATATCGTGGCTATGTAAACATAGATGATATCTCCCCTGTTGAGGAAACCTACAATTACCTTAAGGGCGTAAAGCTTACATACCCTGATAAATACCATAACCTTAAAGGCACATTGGATATTTATGCAGGCCCCTCAAGAGCCTATAAAAAGCTTGGCACCATACCAGAAGGTGCAGAGTTTACAGTAACACGCTGTGATGTTGAAGAGGGCGTTTACATTTATGGCTATACGGAGTATAAGGGCATTAAGGGCTGGGTTTATGCTTACCCCTACACAGGCACCTGCTACCTTGCCCGCATAGTTGATGATACATCCTATTACTCAGGTAAGCTTACAATCAATAAAAAGGGCGTAAGTCTTTTGGACTTTTTTGAGATAAAGGATAACAAATATACCGTACTTGAAAAGGAAATTCCCGTAGGCACAGACCTTGAGTATAAGTACTTTCTTGATATGGGTAAGGGTCTTGCCGCTTATGTTGAGTATAACGGCAAAAAAGGCTTTGTCTACTTTGAGGAAAACTACGCTGACGATACCTTTGAGGCATCAAACTGCATTGTATATTACAGAGATATAGGCTATGTAAACCGCACTACTCCTATTTATTCAGAGCCCGGCAACACTGACAGCAAAACTGACCAGAATCTTGCAGCGCACTCAGTTTTCAACATAGATGGTTACCTTTATGCAGAGGGCAGAAAGGGCGACAGCCGTATTGCCTGGATAAAATTTCAGACCAAAGACAAAGAGGGCTGGATAATCTCTGACAATAAAACAGAGGTTTATAAGAGCAACGGTATATATGCCGAATGCAACTGCACTGAGGGCACTATTGATATTTACAAAAATCCTGACTCAACTGCAGATATTCTGGATGCAATATATTCAGGCAATGTATTTCAGATGTACCACTACACACTTAATGATGAAGGCTACTGGAATTATGTAGTTGCAGATGGTGTGGCAGGCTGGGTGCCCGACACTCAGAATTATAACGTAATAGATGGCTCTGTTGCTCACGCATTAAGGCTTAATGATGATGGCACAGTTGAACGCTCCGTAATTGAAGACATAAATACAGGCAAAAACGGCGAAACTGAAACAGAGGAAGACACCACAAATGAGCCCCTTGAAAATATAGTAAAGGGTCAGAAGGGCAGATTGGTTTTAGGTGCCCTTATAGCAGTATTTATCCTTGGCGTTGCAGCCTTTGGCGGTATTATGTATTCCGTTAAAAAGAGGCAGGAACGCATGGATGCTGAGTATCAGAAGATAGAGGCAGTCAATAAAGCTAAGGAAACTGAAAAAGAAGCCAAAAAGAAATAAAACCAAATAGTAAAGCCACCGCTTACTGCGGTGGCTCATTTTATTTATCGGCTTTGTCCTTTTCAATTATACTGCGTATTGCATCAACGGCAATTTTTACGGCGGCATCTGTATCCATCACTCTGTCTTCAGGCATTCCCTTGCCTGCACGCTCCTGATTCCATACACAGTGGAATACTGCACCTGAGCGGATTTTACGAAGGGCGGATACAATAAAGAGAGTTGCGCCCTCCATCTCAGAGGCAAGGCAGCCGCCTTTTAACCATGCCTGCCATTTATTTTTAAGCTCATAATCCACGCCCATTGTATCGGGGCTGTGCTGACCATAGAAGCTATCCTTTGCCTGCACTACGCCTACATGGTAAGGCTTCTCTAAATTTTTTGCGCTGTTTACAAGGGCGGTAGTTACATCAAAATCTGCAACGGCAGGAAACTCTATGGGCATATACTCCTTTGATGTGCCGTCCATACGGATTGCACCTGTGGCAATTACCACATCACCGGGTGCAACCTCAAACTGCATACCACCGCAGGTGCCTACTCTTATGAGGGTATCTACACCAATATGATTAAGCTCCTCTATGCAGATAGCGGTAGAAGGGCCGCCAATACCTGTGGAAATTGCAAGCACAGGCTCACCATCAATATGCCCCCTGAAGGTGCGATACTCACGGTTAAACATTATCTCCTCTGCGTCATCAAAATATGCGGCAATCTGCTCCGTCCTTGCAGGGTCACCGGGAATTATTGCATACCTTGCCCCCTGCTCCTTTGTAAGGCCAATATGATATTCACGCTCGCTCATACAAACACCTCATTTCTGAATTTAA